>JAJZKY010000264.1 GCA_021803885.1 Planctomycetota bacterium | reverse complement strand
TCACTCGCGATTGGCCACACCGTAATGAGTAATGAGTAGTATTTAGTATTTAGCATTTAGGAGATGAGACGAGGAAAATGCGAGCCGGTGGGTTTATCCCACCGGAATAATTTAGCCGGCGGCATAGTGCCTCCGCGAGTTAATAGATAATGAATAAGCAAAACAATTACACCACTACGACATAGGTAACAGGTTAAAGGTTACAGAATTTCTGGGGGCAGTTATTTCTGCGTACCTCCACTTCCTCTGTTGTGAAAAACAATGAACAAAAAACCATAGTCACTCCTACGATTTTAAGTGTAGCGTAGCGCAACGTCTCATTAAGGCCAATAAGGCCGTCTCATTACTCATTACTCATTACGGTGTGGCCAATCGCGAGTGATGTTGGTTGCCGGGTTATGAATGGTTATGAAAATATTTTTCAATATTAATCTGCTTAGGAATAGGACCGTAATAACTTCCCGATTGGTATTACCCTTGAATACTCCACCACCGGCCAAGCCAGTGGCCATATCACGGATGGTGCTCCGGAAGCTACGCACCAACCGGCGTAACAACTATTTGGAAGTTATTGTGCGTCAGGTCATAAGCCGTTTTAACGTTTCGGCTGGCGGGCCATGGCGGCAGGATCATACCGCTGCGCAATAGGCATACGCCTGCCATACCCGAAGGCGCGAGATGTCACTTTTAATCCCGGCGGCATTTGCTTACGCTTGTATTCATTGGTATCTACCAGCCGGGCCACCCGCAACACCGTCTGCTGGTCAAAACCTTCCGCCACGATGTCCCATACGGATTTCTCTTCTTCCACGTACCGCTGCAAAATCGCATCCAGTACCGGATACAGCGGCAAACTGTCCTGATCCGTTTGATTGGGCCGCAATTCCGCGCTGGGCGCTTTGGTCAGGGACCCTTCCGGAATAACCGGTGGCATGGCGGCTTTTTTACACTGCGCATTAATGTATCGGGCCAATTCATATACCATCATCTTCGGCACATCACTAATCACGGCCAGCCCGCCGCACATGTCACCGTACAGCGTGGTATAACCGGTAGCCACTTCACTTTTATTCCCCGTGGTCAACAGCAGATGGCCGAACTTATTGGACAAGGCCATGAGCAGATTGCCGCGTATGCGCGCCTGAAGATTTTCCTCCGCCAATCCCGGCGCCGAATCCTGAAACAAGGGTCGCAGTGTAGCTTCCATCGCCTGATGCGCGGTTTCAATGGGAATCAGATGGAAGTGAATTCCCAAAGCCGTCGCCAGCTTGCGCGCATCGCTTTGACTGTGTTCGGAACTGTAACGCGAAGGCAAAGCTACGCCTGTTACGTTTTCTCTGCCCAAAGCCTCCGCCGCCAACGCCGCCACCACGGCGGAATCAATACCGCCGGAAAGCCCCAGTACCGCGGTCTTAAACCCGCATTTACGGGCATAATCCCGCAACCCCAGTACCAGTGCTCCATACAGGGAAGCGATACCCGTGCGCGGCCCGCTGCAATCCAGTTGCGCCGGGCCGGGCAAATCAAAAATAACCAGATCCTCTTCAAAATCCCGCCCCTGGGCCAGCAAATTCCCCGCGGCGTCAAACGCCATGGAGCAGCCATCAAAAATCAATTCGTCATTGGCCCCCACTTGATTTACATACACAATGGGCATATTCCAGCGCTGAGCCTGATGGCTGATGAGTTTGCGGCGAAAATCATTCTTTCCCAGCGTAAAAGGCGAGGCGCTGATGTT
This sequence comes from Planctomycetota bacterium, assembly GCA_021803885.1. The sequence continues at coordinate 4,894 of JAJZKY010000264.1, read as the reverse complement.
CACCAGTATCGTAGCGCCCGCTTTGGCCAGAACTTCCACCGGATTGAACCGATATAACTGCCGGCCCACAATCTGTTCATCGTTCCATAAATCTTCACAAATTGATAAACCGATGCGGTGCGATCCCAGCATCACCGTTTCAATTTTCGGCCCCGGCTCAAAATACCGGCTTTCATCAAAAACATCATAGGTCGGCAACAGACTTTTTACGCCACGGTGAATCACCGCCCCGTCCCGCACCATCGCCACCGCGTTGTACAGCGTGCGGCCTGTCGGACGCGGGTTGGTCTGGGCATAACCGATCAGGGTTGTGATACCCCGGCTATGCCGCGCAATTTGCCCAACCGCGGCTTCCATTTGCTCCAACACATTGGGCTTGAGCAGCAAATCCCGCGGCGGATAACCGATGACGGATAATTCCGGAGTCACCAGCAATTCCGCGCCTTGTTGCATCGCGCGCGTGATAGCACCGGTGATGCGGCTGGTATTGCCGGAAATGTCACCAATCGTGGGGTTTAGTTGAGCCATGGCAATACGCATTTATTGCGCTCCTTTCCGGATACTTCCATCTTTATTCTATCGCACTTGAAGCATTTGTAACCGTTTATGACAGGAAAGCAGTGCCGATGCGAAGGGCCATTACCGCAAGAAGCGTAACCGTTCACGGGCAAAAGTGAAACACTCGATAGGAAAACATAGCCTTTCACATTGCGGATATTGTTATTTGCAGCTATGAACATATTCCCGGATACAAATTCCTGTATCAGATTGTTACCAGTCATTTCGTATGTAAGCCACTCGAGGCCCGTCTCCAGGACATCCACGGGCAATGCTATACCAACGGTTCCTTGGAGGGCAACGGCGGGCGGGACGCCCGCGATCCCAGGATACTTTTCGAATATGCAAACTGGTGGCGGCTGTGGGGGGGCTTTTAATAAAATTTATGGCGGCACCCAGCCATAGATTAACTTCTTCCATCAGGCCCATGAACGGTTAGGTGTTTTCCTTTGTCATCCCAGCCAACCAGCTGCGGCTTTCCACCTCACAGCTGTATCACCCCGGCGGAATTGTTTTTGCGGTAATCATTCACTGGAAAAATGGCGATAGAACCTTAAAAACGCCACTTTTCACCTTGAGGGTCTTATTTTTTTGTAGATTTTAAGCCTCATAAACTCCAAGTTCTATATTATTTGATTTTCGCAATTTATGGCCCCTGAACGGCTACCAAAATCATAAATACTTGCTTACGGCGGGGGTTGCAGTAAAATTATTAACTTTGCCGGGGTTATGTGGCGATGTTTGCTGATAGCGAACCGGCATATTATGGAGAAAAAGGTATATGTTACGTAAAATTCAATTGAGTCGTGGTGTGTTAGCCGGTGCAATGGTAATGATGCTGGGACTGGCACTGGGCGGTTGCAGCGATCAGAACTTACAAACGCAGAATTCGCAACTGCTTAAACAAAATCAACAATTGGCGCAGCAATTGGCCGCCGCCAAAGCCAATCTGGCGTCCACACGGCAGCAGTTGCAGCAACAACAACAAATTGCCGCTGCCGCCGCTCAGCAGGCAGCCACACCACCGACCGCAGCATCGCAGCCCCCGGCCAATGCCGGAGCACAAAGCAACTACAACAGCGTGCTGCCGAGTTTCAATAATTCCGCATCCAGCCATGCCCGGACACGGATGATAAACCGGCATCGGAAAATCAGCCGTCGCGTTATCCACTCTTCCCGGGAAGTTCGCCGCTTTGTGCTTTCCAGTGATGTGTTGTTTGCATCGGCCAGTGCCCGCCTGCAGTTCCGTGCGGAACATGCCCTGCTACGGGTAGCACGTATCCTGCGAACACGTTATGCCCACCGGCGGATTCGTATTGAAGGTTATACCGATAATCGCCCGATTCATCATCCTTACCCCAATAATTATGCGCTGGGCTTGGCCCGGGCCCGTGCGGTGGAAACATTCCTGGCCCGGCATGGTATTTCCCGTCGCCGCATGTCCGCAGTCAGTTTTGGTGATCATCGCATGATTTCACGCACGGACCTGGCCAAGGATCGGCGCGTAGAAATTGTGGTGTTGCGATAAGTTTAACCACCGGCGCAACCACCGCTACGGACATAGCCACACCCGATTGAAAATAAAACCGGTGCGCGAACGTTATGACTTAAAGTTGCGGGAATGGGAACGTGATAACGTCCCGGTTCAAGCAGGCAGCGCAGGCGTCACCATCGGCGGGAGCCGGTAAACAGTATGAAGGCCTGTAACCCGGCATAATTGCGGCCAGGGCTGCGGCGAATCTGGTTGGGGGATAGTTTGGGCCGCGGTTCTTAATTCCTTCAAGGCTTGAAGTTAAAAGATCGTATTTGTTGGCTGTAGGGCTTGGGTAATCCATGGTTGGTATTGTTGATTATTCCATGGGCAATTTACGCAGTGTACAAAAGGCCTTTGAGCTTTTGGGAGTCGCGGCGCAAATTATCCACACGCCATCCGGGATTCGCCGGGCTGACAAATTGGTTTTGCCTGGAGTCGGCGCTTTTGCCGATGCCATGGCGGTTCTGGAAGCATCGGGCCAGGCCGACGCTATAAAAGATTTTGTCCGCACGCAGCGGCCGTTCCTGGGAATATGTCTGGGACTGCAACTGCTGATGCAGACCGGTTATGAAGATGGCCGACACACTGGTTTGGGCCTTGTGCCGGGAGAGTGCGTACGTTTTACCGTCGACCAGCCGCCGCAAAATCTCAAGGTGCCGCACATGGGATGGAATAGTGTGCAACCGAAACCCGGAACTCCACTGTTTAAGGCGGTGCCTGCCGACACCTATTATTATTTTGTACATTCTTATTATGTCTGCCCGACCGACCCTCGGCATGTCGCGGCGACATCGGATTATGGCGGAGAATTTACCGCGGCTATATCCATGAATCAGATCATGGCGGTACAATTCCATCCGGAAAAAAGTCAGGCCGCCGGCCGAATGATCTTAACGAATTTTGCGAATCTGTGAAGGCGCCCATGAGTATAGAATTTATCCCGGCGATCGACTTACGCGGTGGTCGTGTGGTGCGGCTGTTCCGCGGTGACTACAATCAACAGACTACTTACGATGTGGACCCGTTGGAAATAGCGTTGCGATTTAAAGATTCCGGTTGCCGCTGGCTGCACGTGGTGGACCTTGACGGCGCACGCGATGGACGTCTGGTCAACCTGGAAATTATTGAACGCCTGATTCGTAAAACCGGCTTGCAGGTGGAAGTCGGGGGTGGAATCCGCACGGAGGAAGTCATCGAATATCTGCTGGCCATTGGCGCCCGGCGGCTGATTCTGGGAACCCGCGCCATCGCCGATGGAGACTGGTTCCGCGCGATGGTGCATGACACACGATTTCGCCATCGGCTGGTGCTGGGCCTGGATGCCCGCGAGGGCCGGGTGGGTACCCATGGCTGGACGATCAGTGGTACTGAAAACCCAACCGCGCTGGAAGTAGTGCGCAATGTGGCCCAGTGGCCGCTGGCCGCCATTATTTATACGGATATTACCCGCGATGGTACCCTGACCGGTCCCAATATCGCCGCCACAGAAGTTCTGGTGCGGCATACTGGAGACATTCCGGTTATTCACAGCGGTGGTATCGGCGGCCTTGATGACATCCGGGCGCTCAAACATCTGCCCCTGGCGGGAATTATTGTCGGCAAAGCCATTTATGAGCGCACCATAGATGTAGGTGAAGCCGTGCGCGAATTGGCGACTTAAAGCAGGCGGAGATTCAATGGATAATTCCAATACCGTAGTACCGGTGCGAATTGCATTGAAAAAATCGCAAGGTCTGGACATCGATTGGTCTGATGGATTGAAATCACACTTTGAACTGCGCTATCTTCGACGCATGTGTCCCTGCGCCGGTTGCCAGGGGGAACGCGATTTGTTGGGCCGAGAGCTGCTGCCGGTGATCAAAACTACTGTAGATGGACCGATTACCGCCCTGGGCGCGGAAATCGTGGGAAATTATGCGCTCCGGATCATCTGGTCGGACCAGCACAGTTCAGGAATATACTCCTATACCTATCTGCGTGAGATAAGCCAATAACAGTCCATCCCCTGCGCCTGACGGCATATACGTCCAGCGCGTCCGAGACGCCAGGCTTGGTGGCAACTCGCGCCGTTGTATCGTAGCTCGGACACAATTAAAAGCGGTTTTCACGGCCTTTCACAAATTCAGCCTGCGGTGTCGTGGGACGCTTCAAAACCAGCCACCAAAAGACTTGATCCACGGATTCAAACCGGCCATTGATTTTTAATCTGATAACGTCCAAAAAACTTTCCTGTCAAAACGCGTTTTGGACTCCAATTCGTGACGAATCATCCTCTGGTTTTTTCAAGGTTGCAAGTTATCATCCGTCCGGCGGCAAAAATATGTATCCATGAAACAACGGCCATGGATTACAATGTCCATGGCCGCTGGTAATATTTTTTGTAGTGCCGGTCAGTCGGAATCAGTGTGGATCGACAAACACATTATGGAAATCACTGGGGTTGACGGCTTCGTACCCGTTCACGGGTCATAACCATGAATAATAAATAAGCAATGAATAATGAGTAGTATTTAGCATTTAGTATTTAGGAGAAGAGACGGGGAAAATGCGAACCGGTGGGTTTATCCCACCGGAATAATTTAGCCGGCGGCATGGTGCCGTTGCGGAATAACGAATAATGATGAATCAACAATGAACAATTATCTTTGTGTTCTTTGAATCTTTGTGGTGAATATTAATGGCCAGAAAACCATTACGACTCCTGTACTTTTAAGTGTAGCACAACGCAACAACTCATTAAGGCCGTCAGGCCGTCTCATTACTCATTGCGGCGCTACCGCAGAGCGGGCGATGTTGGTGGCC
>JAJZKY010000263.1 GCA_021803885.1 Planctomycetota bacterium | reverse complement strand
TGTGCGGCGCCGAGTGTCGCGGCAATATGCCGATAAATGCGCCCCGCCTCTTTTACGGCCGCCAGATATTTTTGAGCAACAACGGCGACATCGGCCTGGGCAATGTGCACCGGCTCCGCAATGCCGCCGATGCTCAGCGAGCCTATCAGCGGCCGCACCGCCTGCGAAAATGCATCCACCTCGGAGGAGGCGGCGGGCTTGCCGATGAGGTCGGCAACATCCATGGTAAAAAAGTCGCTGCAGGCTAAAAATCGCTCCACGGTGGCAAGGCCGATATGGTCGGCATCCACATGGTACGCGCCCTTGAAACCAAGCGCCTTGACCGCGGCATCGGCCTCGACCCGCACAGACGGCGGCTCGGTATGCACAATATTGTGTTCGCGGTTGGACTTATTCCAAACCGGCGAGATGGCTGCGCCGCCGGCTTTTTTGTACTCCATAAACGCCATCAGCTGCGCTTTGCCCTGCCGACCGAATCGGTCACCTATGCCAAAACTATATTTCGCTATTTGCATGGGGATTATGCCTTTATATGAAGTCTGAACTATATCGCCTTTTACATTATGCAGTCCCGGCAGAATTGGCAAGGCAGACGACGTGCACGCAGGCCGATACATGTATACCACGCAATCCGCGGCATGATGCGATGGAACCCGCAGAGTGTGTTTTGGCTCCGGGAGATTTATCAGCAACCGCCCGCGGCCCGATGCTTTGGGCAAAAATGGTCGGGCCGCGGAGGGTTGGTCCGCGGCCCGATTGCGGGATTGACCGATAAGCCGAATTCTGTACCGCTTGGCGGCGGCGGCCATTTATCTGGGAGCGGCATTGCTGCCGCCCTCGAGCGACCTACCCGGAACCTTAAGCCCGCCCGTTGGCTTATGCCGCAAGCGGCACTTCGCTACTGAGGCAGACAAACCTTCAGCACGCCGCGTGAAACCATTGACGGGGACTCACACGGCAGCGGCCGAAGGATGCGTCGGGTCAACGCGTCGGCTCCCTATTTGGTCTTGCACCCGGTGGGGTTTGCCTTGCCGGTTCTGTCACCAGAACCGCGGTGCGCTCTTACCGCACCATTGCACCCTTACCTGCCGCCAAAGGCGACATCGGCGGTATGTTTTCTGTGGCACTTTCCCGCGCCGCCGACTTTAACTCGACGACGGGTGGGCGTTACCCACCACCGTACCCTGTGGAGTTCGGACTTTCCTCCCGGCTTTCGCCGAGCGGCCGCCTGGTCACTCCTGCAAAGACTATGTTACAAATCGCGGCCGGCAAATGCCAGCGGGCTGCATGCTTGGTTGCACAGGCCTGCCTGCCCGAAAACAGCACGTTTTACGCAGTCAGTAAATGATTAAGCTCATTGAGGTTTACATCAGCAAGGCTGGCGACGGCCTGATCCGCCCATTGACGAACCTCCCGAAGACTGCTGGTGGTAGCAACGCCAATGACCTTCAGGCCCGCAGCGTGCGCAGCGGCCGCGCCGCCGGCGGTATCCTCAAACACCACCGATCTCTGCCGGGCGAGCGATCCATCGGCCCGTATATTCAGAAGATCAAAGGCCTTGTTGTAACCTTCGGGTTCCGGCTTGCTGCGCCGCACGTCATCTATTGAAACAATCACCGGAAAGTGCCGCTCTAAACCAAACGCGTTAAGCAGGGGAACAATTTCATCACGGCGGGCGCCGCTGCAGATGCCGCGCTGCACACCGCGTGTCTGCAGATGCTCAACCAGTTCTCGAACGCCCGGCAATGGCGATAAAACCCCGCCAAGCTGCCCCGCAAATATCTGATCCTTATGGCCGCAAAGCTCATCGAGAAGGCTATCATCAGCCGCGATGCCGGCGTCTGACAGTATGTGGGCAAAGGCCTCGCGGTTGCCATACACCATGTAGTTCCGCAGGTACTGCTGCGGCGAGATATGAATTATGCGTCCCACGCGATCGGCGAAGGCCGCCAGCACGCTGTTGTAGCATTCCAAGTGCAAGGCTTCGGTGTCGGCGATAACACCGTCAAAATCAAAAATTACGCAACCGGCGGCCATAACGTCTCCACGGCGATCTTTGCGGACCGGCCAGCATCGTGCCGGGCGCAGTGGTTGCATCATGCCTCAGATACGCGCGATTGTCACGCAGATGACGCAGTCGCCGGCAAACGCTACAATGAAATCATTGCGAATGGATTCGTAGTCTATTGGAGCGCATGATGGACTTTTTGCTCCCGCATCAGGTGACATTTTCGCTGATTATTGCAGCCCTGCTGGGCCTGCTCGTCGGTTTTACCCTATGGCTTCGGGGCTATAAATCAGCGCGGCTGGTGCTGACCGTGCTGCTGACCGCGGCCGGCGCTCTTTGGGGATATATTGCCCCGCACTATTGGCATAATGTGCCCGTGGCCATTGTGTGCAGCGTGCTGGTGGGCGTTACCGGCGCCATTTTGGGCTATGTAGCCTTTCGTTTGATGCAGGCGGTACTCGTGGCGCTGTTAGCGGTGCTGCTGGTCGCCGGCGTGATGGCCCACAATGCCGGGGCCTTTGCCAAGCCGCCACCACCGCATAAAAACACCGCCGCCGAAAATCTTGCCGCCCACGCGCTGGACAAAGCACAGCCGGCGGCACAAGATCGGGCATGGAAGTATTGGCAGCAAGGCTACCATGAAGTACAGTATCGCTGGCGTCAGTTCGATGCCCTGCCCGTAACAACACTTAAGCCGATTAAACGTGCGGCCATTGCCACGGGCATTGTGGTGCTGGCGTTGGGGTTGTTTTTTGCCAAGCCCTGCAGTTTGGTATCCACAAGTTGGATTGGCGGGCTGCTGGGCCTGTGGTCGCTGGGCGTTTTGGCAGAATGGCTTAAGCCGGGTTCGCCCAAAATGGCATTTAAGTACATACCCGAAGCGCAGTTAATTGTGGCGGTGGGCGTGCTTGGAACTTTGCTGCAACTTGTGCAAGTCTGGATGAGCGGGCACAAGGCCAAGAAGAAGACGGCTGAAGAAAAAAAAGCCTGACAGCCGCCAAAGGAAGTGGGTGGTGGCACCTTGGAATGTCGCAAAAGGCAGTCATTAACTTCCCATATCGTTCAACATTGAAGCAATTTTCTACCAGTTTGCAACACCAGCTAAATGCGGGCAAGACAACATATCTGGGTTCATTGCATCACGCAATGCTCACGGCCAGTAGCGGTTGCTTATTCTATATTGCTGCACGGAAATCTAATTGGAAAATGCTTTCCCTTGGGAGCGTTTATGGCATAATAGGCTTCCAGGTAGTCGCAAAATGGCGACTCATCGGATGGCGTGCACATAAAAGCGACGCCATCCAAGGGAGAGAGTGAAAGCGGCGGGGTGGTGGTTGAATTCGGTCGTGTCTGTTGATATTCCCGCAATCATCGGACCTGCACCTTATGTCACGAGGCGACGAGCCGGGTGATGGAACGGTTTGGAGTTTATGCATGCGCATGGAGTTGGTCCGCAAATCGTTTATATCTGTGATGGCATTAAGTCTGTCGGTCGCAGTGATGCTGGCGCCCATGGAGGCGCTGCGGGCGGACCCTCCAGTGAGCAGCGAGCAAGTAGTAAACGCCATCCATCGCGGCGTGGCCTACTTATTGGCGCATGAGAATCCGAAAACCTGTTGGGAAACCGGCCTCAAGATTGGCGGTGTTCGCCCGGCTCCCAAAGCCAAAGCTAAGCCCAATACTCTTGATCAATACGGCGGCGAAACGGCTTTGGTCACAGAAGCTCTCCTTGATGTGGGCCAAAGCCTCAAAATGCCTGAACTCAACATCTTTCACCCGGCCATGCAGAATGCCCTGAAGTTTTTAACTAAACTTCGGCCATTAACTACCTATTCGGCTTCATTCCAAGCCAATTGCATGACGCTATTGCCGCGGAAGGCTCGCTACATGGACGCACTGCGCTATGACGCGCGCTATCTGCTTCTCACCATGCACTCGAACGGAGCATACTACTACGCCCTCGAGCCTTTTCTGGGACCGAACCCCGTTATCCCGGGCGAGTGGGACAACTCCAATACACAATATGGCGTGCTGGGCATGTGGGCCGTGGCCCATGCCGGCATGGAAGTGCCCACCCGCTATTGGCGCATTGCTTCCCTGCACTGGCGCAAAACACAATATCCCAACGGCGCGTGGAATTACATGCAATGGGGCTTTCCCAACGGGCCATTCCCTAAGCGTGGGCCAAACGACCCGCCGAACAACTACAAGCGTTGGCAACCCTTTACCCCCGCCGGCGTTGCCAGCTTGTTTATTTGTGATGAATACTTGTTTGCAAGCCCGCGACTTCATGCCGTGGCAGACCCCAACATCCTTCGCGGCCTGAACTACATTGCCGCCCATTTCGACCCTAATACGCCCAACCTCTACGCCATGTACGGCATCGAGCGCGTCGGCCTGGCCAGCGGCCTTAAAACTTTTGGCAGCAACGACTGGTATCTCGACTTCGCAAACACCCTTGTTCATAACCAACTCGGCGATGGAAGCTGGGGCGGAAACCTTGGGTTCCTCGGCCTGGACAACAACATCGGCACCGCCTACGCCCTGCTGATATTAGACCGCGGTCTGAACCCGGTGCTTATCAACAAACTCTGGTACGGCAATAGCTATTACGGCCAATGGAACAGCCGCCAACGCGATGTCGCCAACTTCACCAGTTGGCTAAGCACCACGTTTGAAGCCCCGCTGAACTGGCAGGCGGTAAGCATCAGCACGCCGGCAAACGAATGGCTCGACTCGCCATTGCTGTACATCGCCGGACATAAAAATCCCAAATTTTCCAAGGATGAGATCGCCAAAATCGGCCGGTTTATGGACGATGGCGGCTTGGTGGTGGCCAACTGCGACGGACAAACCCAACGCTTTAAGCGAGCCATGATTAAACTGGGGGAAGCGGCCGTGAACAACCAGTATTCCTTTAAACCGCTCGACCGCACCAGTTTGATTTACCACATGCAGCCCTGGTATCACCCGCAAACCTTCGGCAAATTGCTGGGGCTTTGGAATGGGGTACGCTACCTCATGATTATCAGCACCACCGATTGGGGTGCCGCGTGGCAGGCGCACCGCTTTAACGAACGCGACCGCTGGGAGTTGCCTGCCAATATTTATTTTTATGCCACCGGCAACAGCTCGCTCTCCGACAGGCTCCATTCGCTGGCGGTAAGCCCTGGTGCCGGCGGAAGCGTGCATTTGGATGTTGGTCAATTGCAATATGCCGGAAACTGGAACCCCGAACCGGCCGCATGGCAGCGATTCAGCAACATCGCATCGAGCCAGTATGGCATGTCGGTGAACCTGCAGACCATTCCAGCCGGCCAACTGCAACCCAAACATGTCTGCCCGCTGCTGCACATGCTGGGCACCGGTAAGTTTGCGCTTACATCATCGCAGGTTGCGGATCTTAAATCTTACCTGAATGCCGGCGGCATGCTTTTTGGCGAGGCGGCCGGCGGCGACCTTGATTTCACCAACAGCTTTTCAGCCCTCGTGCAGCAATTGTTTCCGGGGCAGCATCTGCAGGATGTACCCGCTGCTTCCAGCCTCTTTACCGGCCACAACCCCGGCGGCGCCGATGCCACACACGTTACTTACCGCAAATATTTTGTTAACCAGCATGGCATTAAACGAACACCCTCCCTGCTGGGCATCAAGCAAAATGGACGCTGGGTTGTCATTTTCTCGCAGTATGACATTACCAGCGGGCTGCTGGGCACCAACACCTGGGGCATTACCGGATATTCGCCGGATTCGTCTGTGGCGCTGGCACGCAATATAGTCGCCTACGCCGCCGCCCACGCGCATTGACCGTGCCGGTGAACCCATCCGTACTGATTGCCGACGACTTCGCTCAAGCGACCGTCGCGTTGAATATCACATACTTCGTGCCGGCCAATCGCCGGATCGCCCCATCCCTTTGGATTTTGGCCGACGGGAACACACCATCCTATTTTATTTGGTAGGATGCGGCATCATCCCTTGGCGCTTCACGGCAATATTTCGACCGGAGCACCCACGCCGACAAGCGAATATATTTCGGTTATGTCTGGATTACTCACCGCCACACAGCCAGCGGTGCTCGTGCGCCCTTCAGCGCAACCGTGAATGAATATTTCACCGCCCAGCGGCGTCTTCCATACGCGGTTCTGCACGGCTTCGTCGCTCATATTGCCGGTAATTAAATCATCCACCAGTTGTTGGTATTGAGGCTGGCTCAGCAGGCCGCTCTTAAGCCCGCGCAGCGCATGGGCCAGGTTGGGATAATTAAGCCCCAGAGACAGATGAAATTTACTCTGCGGATTTTTGAACACAACATAAAACACGCCCAGCGGCGTAATGCGGTCGCCCTCTACCTGCTTATCACCCGGGTTGGTGCCCGTGATGCAGGCATAGCTGCGCCATTTGTGGGGGCCATCAAAAAGGTCCAGCCGTCCCGCGGCTTTATGTACGATAATCCGTGGTTGGGCCGGCGGAATTGATACTTCGCTCATGGCTGCCTCACAACCGGATGATGGTAGTTGCGGTCAAAATAATAAACCACATAACCAACCCGCGGCAAAATGCGCCGCTCGCAATGGCAAAGCTATGCCGCGCCGCGGGCGTACCTCAAAAAAATCTGGTGCTCGATTTTTATGGCGA
>JAJZKY010000262.1 GCA_021803885.1 Planctomycetota bacterium | reverse complement strand
CGATCATGGTGTCCAGTTGACCATCGACAATGCGCTGATCGGTAGCGCCGCGGACGCAGCCACCGCCTTACTACAGGAATTTCCGATTAAAAAAATCTCGCGTGGGATCCCTACTTCGGCCACGCCCAACGTCCAGGCATCGCCAAGCGTCCAGCCTTAGAGTCTGTCAGAAACTTGGTAGCACGGAGCAGGAGGACTTAAAGAAGGGAACGGACTTCAGCCCATCCATACCGCCAACTCCGTAAAATCACCTGGGCTTTGGCCCCTATTGAAAGCAATGAATCGAATCTACCGCAGATGCACGACAATGCCCGTGCTTAAGGTCGCTAGACCGAAGCCCGGGGCGCCGGTAGAGACAAGTCGGGCATAGCCAAACTCAACTACACGCCAGTCAACGTTCGGATGCACCTTCAGATCGAGACCGCCGAGAAATTGGCCCTCGAATGTGGCGCCGCCGTTCTTGTTCGCGCCAGGGGGGAAACCTGCGCCATTCTGTGAGTAAGCATCGCCGATCAATTCGCCAATCTGGGAGTCTCCACCGCCGACCAGACCTTCAACATACGGATGGAGGGCCTTGACAGGCAGATTGAAAGCGAGGCGCGGCCCCACCAGGGCGATAATCAACGATTGCGCCGGGCCCCCGCCACGGCCGCCGTTGTTGGAACTGCCGGATTGAAGCGTGACGCGAAAATCCGGCCCCAGGTTGGCAAAAGTCAGATGACGCAGAACGCTCCTGTCGTCATATGCGCCGACGGTGGTTCCGTACATCTGCGGTTCATTGGCGGCATTGATATGGGTGGAACTGAACTCGCCATAGACGCCCACCTGTGCCATCGCTGGGAGCGGCGCGAGCAGGAGCAGAAAAGACAAAACCTTCCAGAGTCTCATCGTAGAGAAATACCCGCCTTCAAGAAATACCTTGTTCTGTTTAGTAAGACATCTACCGTGTTGGACGTTAACGGAGCCAGACTGTCATGGGGTATCTCTACGCAAGGTGCAGCCAGGACGTAGCCGACTCCTGCATCAGCCGAATGGCGGCAATCCCCGCAGCGCCAGCCTGAAGACATTGCGCGGCATTTCCCGCCGTCACTCCTCCCAGGGCAAAAACAGGCACCGGCCCGGCAGCGCGGCAGGCTTCCTGCAACAGCGCCAGCCCTGTGCCCGGAAGCGTCTGGGTTTGCGGCGAATCGCCGCGCACAATTTTTTCAAACACCGGCGCGAAAAGAATGCAGTCCACCGTCTGTTGTCGCGCCGCTGCCACTTCCGTCAGCGTGTGGCAGGAAATGCTGATGCAGAGTGGACTAGTGTGGCCCGAACCCGCAGCAAAAATAGCGCGCGCCTCGGCGGGCGTCAGCGCATTCGGCCCGGAGGGTAGATGGACCCCGTCCGCGCCCGCAGCCAGCGCGATATCCGGCCTACCGTTGATGAGCAGCCGAGTCTGACCAGATTTCTCTCGCCCCGCCGTTGCGCGGATGGCAGCCAGCATCGCCCGCGCCAACTCGACTTGATCTCTTGCAGCAAGGTCCTTTTCGCGCAACTGCGCGAAGGCCACGCCGTTGGCCGCCCACACCGCAGTCTGCTCCACCAGACGAGCACGGGTATGCGCCTCGTCCCCTCCGTAAAAGCCCCGGTCTGTGATGGCATAGAGCATCGTGTTCCCTTCCATTTTGCACCGTGTCGGCGTTGCCATGGGCCGGATTGACGTTAGACACTATATTAGCTAACATGTTCCTAGCCGGAGAAAAATGCACAAAGCGACAATGCACGAGGCAAAAACGAACCTTTCCGCGCTGGTCGAACTGGCGCAGAAGGGTGAGGAGGTCATCATCACGTCCGGTCGCGAACGCAGGCCGGTGGCGCGGGTTGTTGCCGTGCCCCAGTCAAAATCGCGTGGACGGACTCCAGGTTTGTTCAAAGGAACTTTCAAAATCCGCCATGACTTCGACCGACCGTTGCCCGCCGACGAGCTTCGTTCATGGCTGGGTGAATAGGAATGGGCGAATCGAATAAGGACGGGAGAACAAGATGCGACTGTTGCTCGATGCCCACGCGCTGCTCTGGTGGATGCTTGACCTGAAGGACTTGAGCGGAAAGGCGCGTAAAGCGATCGGCGATTTTAACAACGATGTCTTCGTCTCAGCCGCGACCACTTGGGAGATCGCTACCAAGTTCCGAATCGGCAGGCTGCCGGAAGCCGGACCGCTCGTCCATTCGTTCCGGGACAATCTGCGAACACTCGGATTTTTGGAGCTTTCAATCTCTGTAGAACACGCGCAGCGCGCGGGACTTCTGCCTGGCGGGCACAAAGATCCATTCGATCGCATGTTGATTGCACAGGCCCAGACAGAGGGCCTTTTACTCGTCAGCAAGGAAGAGTTGTTCGACAGTTATCACGTTCACCGTTTATGGTGAGATAAGTGCCGCAAGGCCCCTGTGATAGTGTCGAAATTGAAGAGAAATCGTGCTTCGGCGCAGAATTTTGCGAGCGGCCGTTGTCTGAAAAGTTCTTGTAACCGCTGGCGATGCGTCAGCAGAAAAACATCCACGCTATGGAAGCATTCGATCTGCTTGTACTTGGTTCCGGCCCCGCGGGCCAGCGCGCCGCCATCTCCGCATCCAAGCAGGGCAAACGCGTTGCGGTAATCGAGCAGCGCGAATGCGTCGGCGGTGTCAGCGTCAACACCGGCACCATCCCCAGCAAGACCTTTCGCGAAGGAGTGTTGCACCTCTCCGGATATAACTACCGCTCCATCTATGGCATGAACTATCGCGTCAAGGACAAGATCACCATGTCCGATCTTGCCTTTCGCGTGCAGCATGTCATCAAGACCGAGATTGACGTCACGGAAGCGCAGCTTTCGCGCAACAATGTCGAAGTGTTGAAAGGCACGGCCAGCTTTGAGGACCCCACCCACATCCGCGTGACCAGCTCTTATGGTTCAAACATCTATGAGAGTAAGAACACACTTATCGCGGTTGGCTCGCGGCCCGCCACCAATCCCACGGTCCCGATCAATGGCCGCAACATCATCAACAGCGACCAGATTCTTTTCCTTCCAGATTTACCGAAGACCCTGATCGTCGTGGGCGGTGGCGTCATCGGCGTCGAATACGCATGTATGTTTGCCGTCCTCGGCGTGCGCGTCATCCTGATTGAAAAACGGCCCAAGCTGCTCGAATTTGCCGACCAGGAGATTGTCGAAGCGCTCAGCTATCATCTGCGCGACAGCCGCGTGACCATGCGTCTGAATGAAGAAGTACAAAGCGTCGAAGACATGCCGGATGGCACCGTCGTTGCCAACACGGAAAGCAAGAAGAAGATTCCCGCCAGCACGCTGTTGTATTCGGTTGGACGCCAGGGGAATGTAGACGATCTGAACCTGGCTGCGGCGGGGCTTGAGGCCGACTCCCGCGGACGCATCAGCGTGGATGAAAATTATCGCACCGCTGTGCCGAACATTTTTGCCTCCGGCGATGTCATCGGTTTTCCCAGTCTTGCGTCCGTTTCCATGGAGCAGGGGCGCATTGCAGCGGCGCGCATCTTCGGCGATGAGTCATTACACTCGAACCCAAAATATTATCCTTACGGAATTTATACGATCCCGGAAATCTCCTTCATCGGCAAAACGGAAGAACAGTTGACGGAAGAGGATGTGCCGTATGAAGTGGGCGTATCGTATTATCGTGAGATTGCGCGCGGGCAGATTCTTGGCGACACTACGGGTAGACTGAAGCTGATCTTTCATCGGGAAACACGTCAGGTGCTTGGCGTCCACATCATCGGGGAAGGCGCCAGCGAGTTGGTCCACATCGGACAGGCAGTCATGGCGCTCAATGCCACCATCGATTACTTTGCCGATACCGTCTTCAACTACCCCACTTTGGCGGAATGTTACAAGGCCGCGGCTTTCAATGGTCTGAACCGACTCAGTAAGTCGGAGTAAGGATTAGCGCTATGGGAAAGAGTCTTGGAATTTTCCTGACCGGGCGCATTGCCACGGGAGTCATTGAGGGCCAGACTCCCTGTACGTCCGTGATCCAATATCCCGATGACCCGGACGATACAGATTCCCTGCTGGATACGCCGCTCGATGGGCTCATCGAACTGGTGCGCGCGCAAGTGCTCCGCGCCACCAGGGAGAGCGGTCCGGTGGATGCGGTTGGGCTGGCGGTGCCCGGCATCGTTCGCGACGGCGTGGTCGAAGACTCTCCCAACCTTATCCAATTGAAAGGCGCGCGGATGGTCGATCGAATGCGGATCGCCTTGAAAGGTATTGGCCTTGTTGTGCCCGTTACGGTCTTGAACGATGCCGATGCCGTCGCAGCCGGGGTCGCGGCGAAATATGGCCGACTCGATAAATTTATTCGCGTCTGGACGCTGGGCTATGGCATCGGTTTTGGCCGCCACCCCTATACCGAAGGCATCTGGGAGGGTGGCCACTGTGTAGTGACACTCGACGCTGGAGAAATGTATTGCGGTTGCGGCGGACGCGGGCATCTGGAAGGCATCATGGGCCACCGCGCCATGCGGCTGCGCTTCCTCGACATGGAGCCGGAAGAAGTCTTCGCGAACGCAAAGGCCGGGGATGAGCGCTGCGTAAAATTTGTGCGGCTATGGCATCGCAGCCTGGCTGCCGCCACATCCAACTCCATCCACATGGAAGGCGCTGGCCGCTTCTATTACACCGGCTTCAACGTAAGATTTCTCGACCTCAAACTGCTGAAGCACTATCTACAGCAGATGATAAAAATGAGTCCGATTCAAAACTACGTTGTAGAAGCCATCCCGATGGACGAGGACCTGGCCGTGACCGGCGCGGCGATTGCGGCGATGCATGCGGAAGGGCGCTAGCTAGAGTATTTCTCCTGTTGCGACAGAGGGAACCACGCAGGTCCCTCCACGTCGCTGCGCTTCGGTCGGGATGACAGTGCTCTTAGCGACTCGTGAATCCGCGTCGCGATACCGCTATTGCTTTGTGAACAGACCCAGGTCGATCGAGTTCGCCATGGCTTGGTATCCAGCATCCTTCGGATGCAGGTGGTCGCCGGAGTCGTATTGCGGTGCGAAGTGCAAGGGGTTCCGCGGGTCGCGCACCGCCCGGTCAAAGTCCGCCACACCGTCAAACGTATGGCTGGTGCGGATCCACTCATTGATCGACTGGCGCACCTGATCTCCGGCCGGGGAATAGTACGTGCAGCCCTGATAGGGTGTCAGAGTCGCGCCAATCACACGGATTCCATGCTGATGGGCCTGCACAGCCAGTTGCGCCAGCCCGGATTCCAATCGCTGAGCGAGATCGCCGTAGGGCTGATGATTTGTGACATAGCGGCCGATATCGTTGATGCTTTCGAGCACGATGAGATACCGTGCGCCACTGCGCGCGAGCACGTCCCAATCCACACGCGAAATCGCGTTCGGCCCGTAGCCGTCCAGCAGCACGCGATTGCCGTCGATGCCGCTGTTCACCACGCCGAGGACACCGGCCTTCTTCGTATTGGCGTCCGCCGCAAGGCGGCGAGCGAGATCGTCGGGCCAGCGATGATTTTCATTGACAGTGGCGTAGGCGCCGTCTGTGATGGAGTCGCCGAAGGCGACGACGGCAGAGTCTCCCGGCGCATCGACATCCACTCCGCTCACAAAAAACCAGGACTGTTCCTTCCACTCGGCGGCGGGCAGGCTGGCCGCGCCCGCAACATCGCCCCGGGCCGCATAGGAGATTTGCCGGGCCGCGGAGTGTTCCGTTGTGACCATCGTGTGGTCGGGAAAATAAAGACTCACGGCAAGGTTGGAAAATGCCGGTACGTTCAGCGCAACCGGATCGCTGACGACCTCCGCCCCCGGCGGAATCGTTACGGATCCAAGATGATGAAATGTCAGCGCACGGTCGGAGCCGGGCTGGATGCCGCTGAGGTCCGTGGTCTCATCCGTCTGCGCGTCCGGCCCGGAGATGGCGCCGAGCGCGACGTGGGCGCCTCCAATGTGCAGCGGCTCCGTGCCAAAGCGGTTCGAGAGCCACACGCGGAGCCGCTCCCCTCCGACACTGCAATGAACGATCTCGCGCAAGGTGTCGCCGGAAATATCCGGCGCGGTTCCCGGCGCGGCGGCCACCATGCCCGCGCCCCACGTTGCGACCCAGGGAGAGTTGGCGGGACCATGACTGGAAGAATGCGTGGCCGCGGCACAAAACCGCGCAGCTACCAGCAGGCCAAGAAAACCGACAAAAACATGCCGTTGGACACGTTGGATAGACAGGCCGTATCCACAATCGTTACAGGAAAACCAGAGAATGCGCATAAGAAAATACAATACGCTGAATGGCGTCGAGAGTGACTGAGAAAATCTGCTTAATATATGCGCTGATACGTGCGGGTGATGCGATCATGCCAGCAAAGATTGTCCTCATCGACAAACGACCACAAGAATCCCATGCCCAGCGGCAGGCACGAAAGCCACCACGCCGCCAGCCGGCGACGCAGCGCAGGGCGACTTGGATTCTGATCGTCGAAGGTGCAAAGCGCAATGTGCGCGTACAGCATGCCCGCTGTAGCGCCGCTGAGCGAGAAAAACAGCATCTGGTAAAGCAGCCAGAGCGCCGCGTAGACCGCGCCAGCCAGCACGACAGCCGTCAGTCCCTTGGGCAGGTGCGGCGTG
>JAJZKY010000261.1 GCA_021803885.1 Planctomycetota bacterium | reverse complement strand
GCAATCAGATACAATCCTTTGCCCGTCTCCCCTTTCACCATTATCATAATACGCTTTGGAAGTTGGTTGCAGGAACGTATCCATCATGGCTAAGCGGATTTGGTTAGACGGCAAACTGGTCGATTCCCAGCAGGCATGCATCAATGTGTTTGATCACGGGGTGCTTTACGGCGACGGTGTATTTGAGGGGTTGCGCCAATATGCCGGCCGCGTCTTCAAGCTGGATGAACACCTGCGAAGGCTTTTCGATTCGGCCAAGTCGATCCGCCTGCCAATTCCCTATTCCCGCGAGCAACTCGCCCAGGCGATAAGTGAGACCACCGCCGCCAATGAGCTTACCGACAGCTACATCCGACTCGTGGTTACCCGCGGAATGGGCGCTTTGGGGATATCACCCCTCAATTGTGCCAAGCCGACCGTCGTGATCATCGCCGATAGCATCAAAATGTACTCGGAAGAAACCTACCGCAGCGGCATGGCCATCATCACCGCCAGCACCATCCGAACCAGCCCTGCAGCTCTGTCGCCGAAAATCAAAAGCCTCAATTACCTCAACAACATCATGGCCAAATGGGAGGCGATTGACGCCGGCGTTTCCGAAGCGGTCATGCTGAACCAGCACGGGTATGTGTGCGAGTGTACGGCGGACAATATTTTTATCGTGCGGGACGGGGTGGTCTTCACACCACCGGAAGAAAGCGGCATTCTTTTGGGCATTACGCGCGGTACGGTGATTGAACTGGCCGCCCGAAACGAAATTCAGGTTCGGCAGGTGAATCTCACCCGACATGATCTTTATACCGCCGACGAATGCTTCCTGACAGGCACCGGAGCAGAAATCGTACCGGTGACAAGTATTGATCGTCGCGCGGTCGGCGACGGATACGTCGGACCCGTCACCCGCCTGCTCACCGACGCTTTTCGACAGGAAGTGCGGACGCCGGCCCCAAGTCCGATTGCTGCCGGCGTCTGACCGGCAAACCTTACCCCAGTATCGGGCGCAAAAAGGCGAAGCTCTTTTCAGCCGCCTCGTGCGGTCGGGCGGTGTGGGTGTATAGTTCAACCGTGACAAACCGATCATATTTTGTCCGCCGCATGGCCCGGGCGATGGCATGGAAATCAACCGTCCCGGTGCCGGGGATCAAGTGATAATGTTTGCGGCCCGGCAGGTCTTCCACGTGGCAATTCCAAATCCGTCCGCGCAGCATCTGCATCACCTGCGACGGTTTTTCACCCAGCACGATGCTGTGCCCCAAGTCCAGATTTGCGCCCAGGCGGTTGCTGCCGAGTTTTGCGATAAGCGATCGCAATTCGTGTGCCCATTCCACCAGCAGCAGCGGTTCACATTCGATCCCGACATCAATGCCCAACTGTTCCGCCTTTGCCAAAATCGGTTTGAGCGATTCAGCAAGTTGACGCAGGGCTTTTTCCGGCGGCATCTCCGGCAGAGCTTTACCGCTGGTGATGCTGATATTTTTCGCCCCGATCCGTCGGGCAAATTCCAGCGTATGGAGAATCATCCGGATACGGTCCCGGCGCAGCGCCGCCTGCGGAGATACCAGCGACGGTTCAAAGAATGGTTCAGGCGGGGGATTCTTCCAATATCCGAAAGTGCAATTGGCGTTCACATTCGAAACACCTAATCCTGCTTTTTCCAGCTCACGGCTGATCGCAAAGGCTTCACGCCCCGGAGTTTTGGGATACCAATGCGGTTTGTCGGCCAGAATCTCAATGCCGTCGTAGCCAATCGCCCCGACAGCGCGGATTGCCTCCAGGAGAGAGAAGCGGGTGAAGCCGTTGCTTGCATAGGCGAGTTTCAGGCGGTTGTTCATGGGGATGCAATATATCCGCTGCATCGCCGGTTGGGGTGCATCGGGCTTTGCAGATACGCCGGAGTGGATTCTGCGGCATAGAAATTCCCAGCCCGCAGCCGCGACGCAGCGAAGCCCTGCCGGTCGCGTCTTCAGCGCCGGGCGATGCACGGACCCGTCGGGGTCGGTCAGGTTTTGCCTTTGGCGCCGGCACGGTGGCGGCGTACTTGGGGCGAAGCCGCAGTGCGACGGCGGGCCGCGTTCCGGTAAACCGTCACGCCGGGGTGTGCTTTGGGTGCGCCCCCATGACGATCGCCAGCCGCCCCTTCCACAAAAGCAATGAGCTCGTCAAGATTGTTGTGGCAATCCCGCAGCAATTTTTGCCGAACCGCACGAACCTTTTTCACTATCGGATCACAATACATGATCAAGCTCCTGATAATTCTTCCGGCGTACAGATCACCGGGCAACTAAAACCTTTCAGGTCGCAGATCCTGCGCATTTTATCGATCATCTGCGCGTTGTTGATGTGGCTGCAATTCCACGTCACAAGAAAATCCATCCGGTGAGCTGCTGCGGCCGCCACATGCAACGCGTCCGCCGACGCGGCACGGGGGATTGCCTTCAACTCCACAAGGTCACGAGCCAAACGCGCTACATCGGTATTGAGGCCTACCACCTTTATTCCGCTGATCAGATTCGCGCGTCGGTCGGCTGCGTCCACGTCGCCACGCCGCAATTCCTCCAGCACGAGGCTGGAGACAAAAACGTCGAAGTGTGCCCGCCGATCATGCCACCATTCGACGGTTATCTGCTGGTGCGCCGCGGTCACCAGATCGCGGCTCGGCCTCGCCGCCAGATAGCTGATGACAGTTGTCTCCAAGTACACCCGCTTTTTGCCGGCCGCCTTCACGATAAATCGCCCATCCTTTCACCAGCCTGAGAACAACTCGTTCGTGCGTTACCGACGCGTTCCGAGAGCCATCCGCGTGCACACGGTACAGTTTATCGTGCGCGTCCCATTCTCGGCGGCGAGCCTGCCCCGCTGCCGCTGGGCGCTTCCGCTCCCCTCCACGACGTTTCCTTCAAGGGCGATCGCAAGTAAGCCACCAACCGGTGCGTCCAGACTAGAGTTTACCGCACGGGGCCCACCGAAACAAAGCCACGCGCCACCTATCTGCCGCCATCCGCTGCATCTGGCAGGTTCCTGCACACGGAGCCGCAGCGCCTGAAAACCCGATCCAAGTGATCGCATCTCCACCGCCCGCGGGAATTACCGCTGCATCGCCGGGCCGCATGCCGCGGACGGAGACTTTGTCAGTTCATAACTTGCCGCTAGAATTTTGCCATTCGATGGAAAGGATGTTTCATGGATCGTCTATTCGAGTTACCCCTGACCCGTTGGGATGAGGCGCTGGATTCTTCACGTCAGGAGCTTGCGACCGACGCAATGGAATCCGGCAAGGTGGTGTTTCTGCCGCAGCTTACGTTCCAATTTCATGATGAGGAGAAGAAATTCCTTACCCCATCTTGGAGTAACGGGGCGGCAAAAAATATCAGTTACGATTCAAATACCGGCAAAATTCAGGGTATGGAAGGTGAATCGGCGGATAAGGCCGCACTGGCCGCCATGCTGCAGCGCTATGCCGATTCCACCACATCATTATTGCAGAATCTCTTTCCGCGCTACAAACCGGCTCTGATACGGGGCCGCACCAGCTATCGCCCTGTGGAGATCAAAGGGCGGCCCGCAAAAATCACCAAGGACGACACCCGCCTTCATCCCGACCAGTTCCCCGCCCGCCCCGTGCAGGGAAATCGTATCATCCGCGTTTTCTGCAATGTCAATCCTCACGGCAAGGGACGGGATTGGCGCATCGGCGAGCCGTTTGCCGGGTTTGCCCAGAAATTTTTCCCCCGGCTCAAGCCGCCATTTCCGGGATCATTGGCGCTACAATATCTTTTTCGGGTTACCCGCACAAAACGCACGATGTACGACCATTACATGCTGCAGCTTCACGATCAGGGGAAGATGGACGACCATTATCAGAAAACCGCTCCGCAGAGTGCCTTCAGTTTCCCGGCACAGTGCACATGGCTCTGCTTCACCGATGAGGTGCTCCACGCCGTCGATGCCGGGCAGTATCTGCTGGAGCAGACCTACCGTCTCCCGGTGGGGGCGATGCGCGACCCGGAAAAATCGCCGCTACGCGTATTGGAACGCATGGCGGGCCGGGCACTGGTGTAACTGAAGTAGACGGGTTGATCTGCCCGGGTTTCATTGGTTTGCCTTGGCGGGCGTCCTCTTCAAATCCACATCATTCAAGTACGGAACCATCCCGTAGTTCCAGCCTCTCCGCCTTGCCGTTCACGGCGGGGATATTTGACACTCCCCATAGGGTCAACTATAGATAATCATCGATAGAACTCGCTGAAGCGATGCAGGCCCAGAATAAAAGGAGCACTCATCATGATGCCGACGCGTGAATTGGGTAAATCCGGTTTGAGAGTGACACCCATGATCTTTGGTGCATGGGCCGTCGGCGGATGGATGTGGGGAGGTGCCGATGATCACCAATCGATCGATGCGATTCGGGCCTCAATCGATGCGGGCGTTACCAGCATCGACACCGCCGCCATCTATGGAATGGGCCACAGCGAAACGCTCGTAGGCAGGGCCATCGCTGGCTATCCGCGCGATAAAGTGATCATTGCCACCAAATGCGGTATGCGCTGGGACGACCCCGAGGGTGCGGGCGTTGACCCGTGGAATCAGAAAACACCCGACGGCCGGGATGTGGTGATCCGCAAAAATTCGCGCCCCGCAAGCATTGCGTGGGAAGTCGAGCAGAGCCTCAAGCGACTCAAGACCGACTACATCGATCTTTACCAGATTCACTGGCCCGATACCTCGACTCCATTTGAAGACTCCATGTCCGCCATGGAAAAACTCCGCAAGGCCGGCAAGGTGCGGGCCATCGGCGTAAGCAACTACAGCGTTGACCAGATGAAGCAGGCGATGAAGGCCGGGCAACTCGCGAGCCTGCAGCCGCCGTACAGCGTCGTGCGCCGGGGCATTGAGCAGGAAATACTCCCGTTCTGCCAGAAAAACCAGATCGGTGTCATCGTTTATTCTCCGCTGGAACGAGGTCTGCTGACCGGCAAGGTTACCCCGGATCGGAAATTCCCCCCGGGCGATCATCGCAATGAACACAAGCTCTTCACGGTTGAAAACCGGCAGAAAATTATCGCCGCACTCGAATCGATCCGGCCGATCGCTGATCGATACAAGGCCAATTTTGCCCAGATCATCATCAATTACACCATGCAGGTTCCGGGGATCACCGCCGCCCTGGTTGGTGCGCGAAATGTCGAGCAGGCCCGTTCCAACGCCTACGCCATGACCTTCACCCTCACACCTGACGAATGCAAGGCCATCCGCCGGGCGTTTGATCCTCTGGTGGTCTGATGCCGGGCACCTTCTCAGGCTTGCCTAACCCGCGGCGCGCTGTTATCACATCATCCGGCGGAGGCGATATCCGGCCGCGAGGGTCGGCGTTTCCGGTCGTCTGGTATCAATGAAGGAGTTCCCAGTGCGGCATCAAAGTGTTCTACGGTCAGTACGCTCGATGGCGGTGCTTCCCACGGCTCTGGTGGCGGCGGTCCTCTTGGGTGGCTGTGCACAATCCACTTCCAATATGGCGGCGCCGAGTCTTTACAGCCAGCTTGGCGGGCAGCAGGGAATTACCACAGTCGTCCATGCATTCCTGATCAACGTCAGCAAAGATCCACGTATCAACGGCCGATTTGCCCATGCCAATATCGCAAAACTGCAGACGGCGCTCGTTAACCAGATCGGGCAGCTTTCCGGCGGACCGCAGGTCTACACCGGCCCGGACATGTATCAGGCCCACAAAGGAATGCGCATTACCGACGCCCAGTGGAATGCCTTCATGGGCGATTTTTCCGCTACGCTGAAAGAAGAACATGTCACACCGGTCGCACAGCAGGAACTCATCGATCTGCTCGCTCCGATGAAATCCGACATCGTCGGTCATTGATCGCCGATGTCGTCGAACGCCGATTTCGGTCCGGTGCATTCCCCAACTGTTTGGGTGAATGCACCGACCAACGCGCTGATCGCGCCCGACGGCGAAACGGCATCTGCACCGGCATGCAAAAAATCCAGCGAAATCGGAGACTGGCGATACGCCCACACTGGCTGGAAGTTCATCATCGCATAAAATAGCACTCAATGCGATTATTGACCGCTGGATTTCGGCCTCTCCTCAACCCCATGATCGGGGGAATCTATTTCGGGCCGCCCGGTTGGCAACTGCCCGATATTCCGCCCGTTACGATGGATCCACACCGTGACGCACCCCCGCACCCCGCCGACCGCAGGCAGCTTTGCGAGTATCTGGCGGCCGCCGATCTGGGCCAGACGCATCCGCAGTTTCCTTCGCTGGCGAATCAGACGGCGTCGATAAGCGGGCGGAAAATTAAAAAAATCATTATCAGCGCCCTGTCCATCATTCCTGAATCGCGTATCGGCGCCATCTGTGCAAAAATAAACCCGGCGGAAATCCTGGCCGGCATGGATCTGATCACCGGGATATTTTCGTCCCCCACGACGGTGCTGGCCTATGAGCGCATCGATCATCGCGAGCTGCGCCCGCTGCTGAAGCTGGCACGATCGCGCTGTCGGCTTTTGCCGCTGGTGTCCCGATATCCGGCCGCTCATCCTGCGATTCTTGCCCGGATCGTCGCCGGCTGCCGCAGTGCGGATCCGCTTGAAGAGGGAATACTCACCGCTGATCTGCTCACATGCCTGCTGCTGGGCCGATCGCTGCTCCAAGGGGCACTCTGTTCACATC
>JAJZKY010000260.1 GCA_021803885.1 Planctomycetota bacterium | reverse complement strand
GGATAACAAATCAGCCGGGGTTGTTTTGTCTATGGCGGTCTTTGGAGCAGTGTTTTGGAAAAGAGGTTTTGGGAATATCTGGCGATCGGCTGCGGTGGTTTCATCGGTACGATGGCGCGTTTTTTTGTGGGTCAGTTGTTTTCGAGTTCACCCTTTCCCGTTGGCACGATGCTCATCAATCTTAGCGGCAGTCTTTTTTTGGGCTGGTTTGCCACCGTGGCCGGCAACCGCATTCCCATGCCGGAAAATCTACGGCTGGCGGTGGCTGTGGGCTTTGTGGGTGCATACACCACTTTTTCAACCTATATGTTGGAATCCAACCGCATGTTGGAAGATGGTGCGGGTTGGCGGGCCATGTTTTATATTCTCGGGAGTGTCATACTTGGCCTGCTGGCGGTCAGGCTGGGCGTAATTTTGGGACACCGTATGAACGGTTAAAGCCGGGAGAGAGAGCCGGCCACACCCAAGCGCAAAGGTGGGAGCAGGCATTGATTTTGGGCCGACCAAAAAAGGAAAATGGCGATGATAGGCGAAAAGATTTTACTGCGGGTTTACCTGCGCAGTTCCGATCTTTATCATTTCAGCCCCGTGTACGAGCGGCTGGTTCAGGCCGCCGGCCGGCAAAAGCTTGCCGGCGCAACGGTGTTGCGTGGCATCATGGGCTTTAGTTCCCGTGGCATGTTGATGCCATCGGACTACCGTCTGACCAGTGCCTCGCCGGTGATTGTGGAACTGGTTGATGCCGCGGAAAAAATTACGGATTTTGCCCGGCAAGTGCTCCCTCAACAGTTGAAAACCGGTTTGGCCACCCTGGAGCGGGCTTCGGTGATGATGTATCGCAAAAGAGGCGGATCGCAGGAAAGCCATCTGCCTGAGCCGGTTGAACCGTTAAGCACACTGCCTGATTTAAGAGGAGATGGTCTCATGCGACTTGATCATGATGGCGTTTTGCTGCGTATATTCATCGGCGACTCGGATCAATGGGAAAACCAGCCGCTCTTTGAAGCGATTATTAAAAAGGCCCGGGCTGCGGGTCTTGCTGGCGGAACGGTGCTGAAAGGTTCCATGGGCTTTGGCGCCAACAGCGTGCTGCACACCAACAAGGTACTGGTGCTGTCCACGGATTTGCCTATCGTCATTGAAATAGTTGATTCCCGGGAAAAAATTAAAAACTTTCTGCCCACGCTAGATAGCCTGGTGCAGGAAGGCATGATTACCATGGAGGGCGTCCATATTTACAAATACCTCCACGATCCGGCAGACGCGGGAAGAAAACAAACGACATAGCGTTCGGTGGAACAGATGCGGCCAGGAAGTTTAGCCATACCGCAGTTACGCGACACCCAACTGCCGGAATCACGATCCGGTGCGTATAATCCCCAGTATGAATGATTCATCATCTATCCAGCTCGCCGCCAGTCTAAGCGCCATCCCACGGGCCGCCCCGGCACCGGTTTACTTTTCGCCGGCCTGGTGCTGATTGGGCTTTTGGAGGTCATATTATTTGCGTCCGTCGGCGGCCTGCTTCCCGCCGGTCGGGCCGCATCGATCGGCACGCAGGTGCGCATTCATATCACCCCATGGGCCTGGAGCGCGTACCTGATGGTGTTGTTGGGGCTGCTGGCACGCCTCGACGGGCATTCGTGGTTGCGGCGGTTTGCCAATCGCTTTTGGGTATGCTGGCTGTGGTCCGTTCCGGCGTGGTGTTACTTCGACTGGCTGAACTTTTATTTTATGCGCGATCCGGCAACCGGCCTGCATGCGTGGAACTATCAGGGCATGCCTGCCAATGCGTGGGACCGTGGATTTGGCTACTTGCTGGCCTTTGCCGCGATCGCACCGGGCATGTTTTTAACCGCAGAGGTTTTTATGCGTATGGGCCTGGCTCGCATCAGCAGCCAGGGGGTACGCCTTGGACGACCGGTGCAGATTGCCACGTTCGTGTTGGGGGCTGCTCTTTTTTTATGGCCGTTTGTTTTTCACAGTGCCATCGCCAATCTGGCCATCTGGGTCAGTGCGATTTTTCTGCTGGATCCGATCAACTTCTGGTGTGGACGGCCCAGCATGATCGGGGACTGGCGGCAGGGTCGCTGGGGTCGCACTTTTTCCTTGATGCTCGGCGGCCTTTGGTGCGGGTTGCTGTGGGAATTCTGGAATTACTGGGCGATTGCCAAATGGACGTATCATCTGCCTTTTCTGGGAAACTGGCAGTACATCCGCTATTTTCAAATGCCCGTGCCGGGCTTGATCGGTTTTGCCGGCTTTGGGGTGGAGGTCTGGGTGATGTGGCAATTCAGTCTGCTGGTGCTGGGGAGGTTGGTGGAAGGGGAACGAAAAAACTGCCCGGCGGATATCGAGCTATCACGGGATGGTTGTATTTAATCCGTCGCCGGCCCAGGGGTCATCTGGTACCTCGCGATAGTGTTCTCTTTTGGTCAGGAGTTCAAAAATGTCTGCAATTGAAGCCAATCTGAAACGTTTGGGAATTACCCTGCCTGCTGCGCCCAATCCGGTGGCCGCATACGTACCTTATGTCATGGCTGATCACCTGGTATTTATCAGTGGGCAACTGCCTTTTCAGGATGGCCAGTTGCAGTTCACGGGGAAAATTCCGACTGTGGTATCGGTGGAGCAAGGCCAGGAAGCCGCTAAACTCGCTTTGCTTAATGCTCTGGCGGTACTGCACAGCGCCTGCAACGGCGAATGGTCCAAGGTAGACCGCATTGTACGACTGGGCGTATTTGTGCAATGTGCCGATGATTTTACCCGGCAATCCATCGTAGCTGACGGGGCCAGCAATCTTCTGCTGGAAATTTTCGGTCAGGCGGGCCGCCATGCCCGGGCGGCAGTGGGTGTTAATGCCCTGCCGCTGGGGGCCACTGTGGAATTGGATCTGGTCGCTCGGCTGCAATAGGCCCGTTATTATCCGGACAGCCGGCCCGCAGTCTGATTTTGACTTTCCATAACGGCCTTCACAGGCGATACTGTCTATATATGCGATGGATCACCTTTGGCATCCTGTTGTACCTGGCGACGGCCCTGCAGGTCGCCCACATCGGACAATGGAGTGAGGCAGGCTATTTTCACATTGAATTTATTCCCATGCTGGCTGTCTTTTATGCGCTTTACGCGGCGGAAGACTATGCTCTGATGGCCTGCTGCTGCTGCGGGTTTATGTATGATCTAACCGGTATAGGGCTGCTGGGCATGAATACCATTTTACTTTCACTGGCGGGTTATGGAATCACCCGCATTCGCATGAATATCTTCCGGCAGAATCCCATCAGTCAATCCGTGTTGGTATTTCTGGCGGTGGTGTTTGTGCTGTTGGGCCGAAACGTTCTGATTCGGATGGGATTGTGGAGTGCGGATCAACCTGCAACATTAGTATCCGGTTATGCGGCCACCATCGCCATAACCTTTTCCAGCGCAATTTATACGGCTCTTCTGGCACCATGGGTTTTCCGCGGATTGTTTATGATCGGTCCAATGCTCGGTTTTGACGGGCCATCGCATCATGGCCGCAACCGCAGCCGATGAACTCTCGGCGTGGAGTTGGTATGATCCTGAAAGACCGTCCGGACGGTAAAATGGCGTGAGTGGTTTCTTGCAGGTACTCGCCGAGATGTTGAAACGCCGCCTTATTTTGCTATTTGTGTTAACCTTGGTGGTTGCTTTGATTCTGGTTGTGCGCCTGTATCAACTTCAGGTGGTGCAGGCCCGTATGTGGAAAGATCTCGCCCGCAGTTTCAGTTATCGCCATCTGGTAATTCCCTCAATTCGCGGGGCCATTGTGGATCGCAAGGGCCGCTATCTGGCCGTTGAGCAGCCCTGCAACAACCTTGCCGTTGACTATCAGGCGATGAATCGTGATTACCTGTGGATTACGCGTCAGGCGATTGATGAACTGCGTGCGGATCATCTGAAGAGGGCAGAGATTATCGCGCGTTTGCCGGCCACGCGAAAAAAAATCGCCGCCCAGTTGCTGCATCTGCCCGTGGCCATCGCCCGCCATTGCCACCTGCCCCTGGCCAAAGTGCTGGAAACCTTTGATACCATCCGTGAGCGCATGGCTTTTTTACGTCAGGATATCTGGACGCTGCGTTACGGCCATGACAAAAATGTGCGGGCCGATGTTTCCCCTGCGGATCGGCAACAAGATGTGGATCTGGCGTTGACCCAGGGACTGAATTTACTGGAAGCCCATGAAGCCCATACGGTGGTGCCGGATATTCCGGATCAGGTCGCATTTTATTTTCAAAAGCATGCCCGCCGCTATCCCGGCCTGGTTGTTGTTCCCAGCCAGCACCGGGTCTACCCGTTTAACAGCGTAGCGGCCCAGGTGATTGGAGCGATGCGCCAGGTAACAGCGTCGGCATTACGAAAAAATCCGTTTGTGCTCCCGCGGCTTGTTCCCGGATCGCTGCGCGACACCCGCGGCAAGCTCAAGGGCTATCTGCCCGGAGACCAGATGGGGGCATTTGGCGTGGAATACTCCGCCGAGAATCTGCTAAGAGCCACCCGTGGCGTGGAACTGGTGCGGCTCAATGGCCAGCAAGTACCGCAGGATTACCGTCCCCCTCTTCCCGGCCAGACGGTGCGGTTGACACTGGATATTAAACTTCAGCAGCACCTGCAAAAATTGATGCTCAATCCGCAGTCGCATCTGCTGTACTTCCATGGCGTCATGCACCGTGCGGCGGTGGTGGTGCTGTCGGTGCGTACCAATCGAGTGCTGGTGATGCTGTCGCTGCCCACGTACAACCTGAATCGCTATCACCAGGAATTTTCGAAGTTGATTGCTGATGCGCAGCTTCCGTTGATAAACCGGGCTATCAGCAGCGCGTATCCTCCGGGCAGCATCGTCAAGCCACTGGAGGCCTCTTATGCATCGACGGTAGGTGTCATTAAACCCGATACCATCATGAATTGCGGAGCGTATTTGCTGCCCGGTCATCCGAATATTTTCCGGAACTGGACGTATCCGATGGCCCCCGGTCCGCTCAATATGGTGCAGGCCCTGGAGCAATCCTGCGATACTTATTTTTACCGGGTGGGGATGAAGCTGGGGCTGCAACGGCTCGTCGCAGGGTACCGTACTTTTGGACTAGGTTCAGCCACAGGCCTTGGCCTGCATGAGGAGACCGCAGGCTATTTGCCTCCCGAGCAGCCGGATCGCAGCCAATTTCGCATAACGGATTGGGCGATTATGATGGGCATTGGGCAGGGGCCGATGGCGGTAACCCCGCTGCAGATGGCCAATGCGTATACTGACATGCTACGTGGCGGCGTGTGGATGCAGCCGCAGATTATTGAGCAATTGCATCGCCCCCCGCCCCGTATTTTTCACCTGAACATGCCGGATTTAAGTTTTGTCCGCCAGGGTATGTACCTGGTGGTGCATGGTCCCAACGGCACAGCCCCGGTGTTGCGTATGGGGCTGCCGGTGGCGGGCAAAACCGGTACCGCCCAGACTGCGGAACGCATTGACATTAACGGCAAAGTGAGTATCAAAAAGGGAGACGACGCCTGGTTTGTAGGATACGCTCCGGCCGATAACCCCAAGTACGTTCTGGCGGCGATTGTGGAAATGGGCGGCGACGGCGGCCGTCGGGCTGGCCCGATTGTCAAAACCTGCATTCAACTGATGCAACAGCGTGGCTATTTGCCGCAGGCGGCGACACCGTGACGGATACTCCCAAAACCGATTCTTCCTCCACGCCGCTCAATCCTGACGCCTTGCGTCCGGCTCGCGTTATTCACCGTCGCACGGATGACGGCTCCTCCATCATTTTGCGACTCTGGAATCGGCTGCTTCCACGTTTGCTGGGCACCCGTATCGCCTGGGTTCTTCTGGGCAGCATCCTGCTGTTATGCACCATCAGCCTCGCTGCCGTGCGGGTTTCATCGCCGGCTTTGGCCCGGGTACAGGAAATTCATATCGGCATCGGACTGGTGGTGTTGCTGGCCGCCATCGCTCCGGCCTACAGACAGATGGGACGCTTTGCCTATGTGTTTTTCGGATTTACGCTGGTGTTGCTGGTGATCGTGCTTAAAGCACCCGCGGTCAACGGCAGCCACCGCTGGTTCATCTTGCCGGGCGGTATTAACTTTCAGCCCAGTGAACTGGCCAAAATTGCCTTTGTCGTGGCCGTGGCATGGTACCTGCGGCTGCATAAGGATATTCAGGGGCTTTCGCGCCTGGTGGTCCCGTTTCTGCTGATGTTGCTGCCCATGGGGCTGATTTTAATTGAATCCGACCTGGGCACGGCCCTGCTGTTTCCGCTCGCGCTGTACGCTATGCTGGTGGCCGCCGGAGCCAGGCTGCGTCACCTTGTGGCCATAGCGCTGATCGCCTTATCCGTTGCGCCCGGATGTTACCCTCTGCTTAAGCCGTATCAAAAGCAGCGCATTATTTCGATGTTTGTGGAAAGTAAGCCAACTTCCGGTGAACTGCATGGCAACTTGTATCAGCAGCGACAAAGTGAAATTGCCGAAGGCAGCGGCGGGATTGCCGGCCAAGGGTTGCGCGGCGCTGCCCAGATTCGCAATGGTTTGCTGCCGGAATCTGCCAACGATTTTATTTTTGCGGTGATCGCCACGCAATGGGGCTTCCTGGGGGCGATGGGAATTCTGATTCTTTACGTGGTATTTTTCGGAGCCTGTCTGGAAATTGCCAGTTCCACCGCCGATCCCTTTGGCCGCATTGTGGTGGTGGGGCGATGCAATTGCTCAATAAT
>JAJZKY010000259.1 GCA_021803885.1 Planctomycetota bacterium | reverse complement strand
GTTGTCTCCCGCCACCACACCCGATTCGCCGTCGAGATGTCGGTCAACCAGCTTCAAATATTCGCTCGCCTGCCCCGCTTGCATGAATTGACTAATGCAATGCGCGTACCAACGAAAGGGCTCGTCTCCCCGGTAGAGCGTGCCATCAAAATCAAATATCAGCAACTTCCGAACCACGATCACCCTCTTTCATGGCCCTTCGGCCACATCAGCCCTTGGCGTCACCCCCCCCCAAAAGGAAGGGTCATCACCGATCACCGGATCGAACTCGACCCAAAAAGATTGGCCCACGCCATCATGACCTTGCCAGTCCCTTGAGCCCCGGCCAAGCCCGGTCATCATGCAAAATTTCACGGATCGAAGACCATTTTCGCGGCCCACCACAGATAGGCGAGCAGAGCTTGGCCATTCCCCTGGCTTCGCTTCAGCCTAATCTCATGGTATTTTAATCATACCTCAGTCATCATAGAAGCCGAAGGAGGGATGCTGATGGATGGGGAATGGAAACGTCTTGCCGCCGTCGCCGTGGCTTTGGCGGCCGTGGCAACAACCTTGGGGGTTAGAGCCGCCGCGCTTAGTCTTCGTCCTCATCTTCGTCCACCCGTAGTCTCGGAAGTTCGGTCGGGTGCCCCCAATAGCATCAACCCTTTACGTGCCCATAACCCCACGGCTCGGTGGCTTGATGGTCTCATGTTTGACAGCCTCACCCAGTTTAAGCGGGGACGCCTTTGGCCTGGGTTGGCCGATCACTGGCAGGCTAGCCATCACGAAAAAACGTGGCACATCCAATTAAACCCCCGAGCAAAATGGTGGAATGGCCGTCCGATCTCTGCTCGCGACGTCGTGTGGAGCTATCGGCTTAAACTTCGACAATGGCCCAAGCAGCCCTTAGCCTCGCTAAGGCCTCAATTCAGCATAAATGGCACGCTTGCGCTCGGCGTCACGCTTGATAGACCCGATGCCCGGTTCATGCGTCAGTTCACCAGCACCGGCCCAGTCTCGTGGATTTTACCAGCCTTTTTGTTGACTAAACTGAAACCCAAGGCCCTCATGACGACGCCATACCTCGACGATCCCGTGGATATCGTCGGCTCCGGACCCTACCGCTTGCTGAGTCTAAATGCCCATAGTGCACGCTTGCAAGCCAATATGCATTATTTTCTAGGAATCGCCAAGCCAGAGGGAATTCTGGTGCATTTTTCTGGGCAACATGGGTAAATGTCGAGTATTAAAGAGAGTCAAGAGCTTTTTATAGCCTGCCAGCAAGCATGGAGCCGGGGCGCCTCCGCCGCCTGGGCAGTGATTACTGCGGTCGACGGGTCGGCATATCGCCGCCCCGGCGCCAAGATGCTCGTGACCAATGACAACGATATGCGGGGGAGCTTAAGCGGTGGATGTCTCGAAGCCGACCTTTACCTTCAGGCCCAAGAGGTCATCGGCCACGGCCAAAGTAAGGTGCTTCACTATGACCTCGCTGAAGATGCGACTTGGGGTCTAGGCATTGGCTGCAAAGGATCGCTCGATATCTTGGTACTTCCCGTGCGCCACCACGACGAGTTTTGGCGATCGTTTTCCGCTTCCCTAAAAAAATCCCAGGCCCTGGTCTGGATTCACGAAGTCCCCGATGGCCAAAAAGGCCTCTTGATGGCAGACGGAAATCGCTTGGGGGACCCCTTGCCGACGGAGCTTTGGACCCTGGCCGAACGGGTCATCGGCGAACATAGCCAATTAACTCACCTGGACCATCGCGTCTTTTTTGTCGACCCCATGACCCCGGCTCCTCGCCTCATCATATGCGGAGCGGGACACGACGCTCGGCCCATGGTGCACTTGGCCGCGATGGCCGGATTTGAGGTCGCCGTCCTCGACCCGCGGCCCCATTTCAATCATCCAGATCGCCTCCCCGGTGCGTTAGCACATTGGGTTCAAGAGCCCCACGATGCTGGCCTCGATGTGCCCTACGCTAGTTTTTGGCTGATCATGAATCACCATCGTCAGCGCGACCTGGACAGCCTCCGTGTAGCGCTTACCAAGCATCCGCGCTGGTTGGGCGTTTTGGGCCCTAGACGCCGTACGGAAGGGATCCTCGAAAATCTCGGACTGGCCTTTAGCGATGCGCCCATCGTCGCTCCGCCAGGACTGGACCTGGGTGCAGAAACTCCAGAACAAGTGGCTCTGAGCATCACCGCGCAAATGCTGTCCGCTCTAACCAAAAGAGGCGCTACGCCCCTTCACGGTCGAACCCGAATTCATTAGTCGTGATCGGCAAGGCCAGGTCAAAACCCGCCTACCCCGGTTCAGCATGTCGCCGTAAACGGCCAACCATCCTATTTCATCACCAATAGGGCTAGCTTCCATGCCATACTCGAGGTCGTCGTTGCTGGAGAAAAAGCTAACCGCCAAGGGTCTCGAACTTGATCCAGTACTGTGATAGAATTACCCCTATGAGTGCTAACTATCAAAGTTATGACGCCACGATTCGATCGAAAGAGGGGGTGACACTGTGCTGAAGCTAAATCCCAAATTGGATGACAGCGATTTATTCCTTCGACTTTTCCACAAGGGCATCAAGGCTCAGTGGAGCGTGGAAGATGTCACCTGGGATGACCCGCTGCAGTTTGACCCACAACAAGCCCGGTCCTTGGCGCGCCTGCTTAGTCCCGTGTACCTGGGGGAACAATCGGCTATGCTGGGGGCCAGCGTTGCCTTGCCACAGATGGCTATGGCGGGACAGACCAGTGCACAGCTCTATCTTAGTAGCTTCTTGATGGATGAGGCTCGTCACTTCGAAGTGCTGACTCGACTTTATACCCGACTCGATTCGGAGCCCCTTCAAATTCGGGAATTGCCTGCGATGTTGCGCTACCACCACCGCCTGCGGCAGGGTGATCGTATCGATTGGGTGTGGGGGATTTTAATTAGTGACATCTTCGCCAAAAACTTTTATCAACAGTTTGGCCGATCGCAGCCGGAGGCCCTGTTTGGTAAACTGTCGCTCCGCATTCTGCAAGACGAGTCCCGCCATCAGGCATTTGCAGAAAATTATTTGAAGCAAATGATGCCATCGCTTTCTTCAGACCGGGTACAGGTGTTGCAACAAATGAAGGATGAACTGATGGAAATCATGGATGCGATGTATACTCACCTAAACGATGATGCTAAACGTTTGGGACTGGATGGACGGGTTTTCTTAGACGATCTTCGCGCAGAAATCGAGTATAAGTCCAAGCGCATTGGGCTTGACAGCAATCTTTCCGATGACGGAGAGGGCGGCGGCGCGGTTCGGCGGGTGTTCCAGGGAATTTCCGATAACGTGATCCAAAAAGCTTCCGACCTTACCACCAAGTTTAGTGCCCTGTTGCCGAGTCGTTGCGACACCTGTTTTGTTGCTTTACTGTGCCAAAGTCGGTTATTGCGAACGGCTTGTTCTTAGAGTCATAAAGAGAAATCAGGCGGCGGCGCCCAGATACCCTGGGACGGGACGTCGCCTAATTTTAGCTCAGAACATGGGTCGGTTAGCGGGCTAGAAGGAAAAACTTACCCCATCTTCCGAAACCCATTGAATGGCCGCCACCGCGCCTACCAAGCGCACCCCGGGGATGAGGCGTTCCTCAAGGTGGCGTTTTTTCACACAGGGAGTGCACGCCCAGATTTGGCCGCCATCGGCCAGGTAGGTTTCGACAAGGTCCTTGAGCGGCATGAAGCCAGGCTCAGCAACGGATTCAATTACTTGGACTTCGGCAGCTCGAACCCCTTCGGTCGACAGCAACACCACCACTTCTTTTTCAAGCGCTAGCGCCGCATTGGCCATAACCATGGCTACGGTCAGACGATCGGGATCTTCGGGGCCTCGCGTGAGATTTACTAAAAATCTTGAAGCTGCCATTCAGCCACTCCCTCCTACTCTTGTGCGCCAAACACCATGAACAAAACGCATGCTACCCGCACTAGAGCTTACCAAAGATTGGAGTCGCCTGCCCAAAAATCGCCTCCCGAGCGCGTGTTTTGCTTTGAAGAACCGCGGTCGCGAAAAATTTCAATGGCTACCGCCGATTGCGTGAAGACGGGCTCGTGAGCATTGGCGAACATAAGTAGCCCCGGCCCACAGTGGACATTAGCGGCGTCTAAGTCGTAAGCGGTATGCCCACCAGATTGCCGTCGCACTTTATGCAAGCCAGGAAACTCACCTGCACTTGCTGGCGGGGGAAGGGGGTGTAATTGCGGAATATTGCCATGAAGATATTGTCGGCCTGATGCAAGAAATGTTGGCCGAACGGTTCCGGTTAAAGGCGGATGATCGCCTCATCCTTAACGACGCCACCAGGTTAGATATCACCACCAGAACCGATCCGTCGCTGGACGGATCGGTTCCAAGGCTTTCCATCAACTAGCGGCCGCGCTGCCCTCCGCGACTACGTGGCAAGCGACCTGCTGTCCGTCCTGAACCACGGTGAGTTCGGGTACCTCATGCTGACAACGATCGATGGCCAACGGACATCTTGGCTGGAATGGACATCCGTTTTTGGGAATATTTCCGATTCCAGCGGCCGGCACCACCACCTGCTCCCCTCGCGCTGCTCGCCGCGGATTGGGGATGGCCGACCACAAGAGCTGTGTGTATGGGTGCTGCGGATGGGAAAGAAGGCTCTCCGTATCCCCCATCTCGACAACGTGCCCGCGGTACAGCACCATAATGCGCTTAGCCAGCAGCCGGGCACTGAGGAGGTCGTGGGTAATATAAAGCATCGCCGACACCCGCTTTTCCTCCAATAGGTCCCTAAGCAAACGCAAGACGTCCGCGCGAATCGAAACGTCTAACATCGATACGGGTTCGTCGGCGATGACGATCTCGGGCGAAGCCGCCAAGGCTCGAGCAATGACCACACGCTGCCGTTGCCCTCCTGAGAGTTGGTGCGGCCGCTTCTCGAGATACTCATCCGGGGGCGTCAGTTGGACCGTGCGTAGTAAGGTCCGCGCACGCTCCAGCGCGTCTGCCGCCGACAGCTTCTGGTAATTTATCAGAGGTCGGGTGACCGTGTAACTGATACGGTTAAACGGATTCAAGGCCGCATACGGGTCTTGAAAGACCATTTGCACGCGCTGCATGCGCATCTTGGGCGCGCGTTCGCCAGGTTCTGCACGGAGCTCAATGCGGCCCTCGGTCGGTACTTCAATGCCGGCCAACATCCTGCCGATGGTGGTCTTCCCGCTGCCGCTTTCGCCGACCAGCGCGACCACATCGCCCTCCTCCAGGTCAAAGCTTACACGACGCACGGCCACCAACGGCTCCGCCTTGCGCCCCCCCCGACTTAAAGATCTTCGTCAATTGTTCAACCTTAAGCACCGGCTCGGACATAGCGCTGCACCTCCTCTCGCGTCACCAAACAGCGCAAATCAACCACTTCCAGATGCTCTAGGGGCGGCGACTGGCTTCGGCAGACATCGGTCGCCAAAGGACAGCGCGGTGCATAGAGGCAAGCGTTTGGAATCACGTGCAAATCCGGAGGCGTACCGGGAATCCCCTCGTACGAGCCCCTGGGATTTTCCGGATCGGGTAAGGAGTTCATCAGCGCTCGCGTATAAGGGTGCCATGGGTGATCGAGCATCGTGATCGATTGTTGCCGTTCGACAATCTCACCCGCATACATGACCACCACACGATCCGCCAGCTCCAAGACCAGGCCCAGATCATGGCTGATGAAGAGCAGAGAAAAGGCCTGCTGGCGTCTCAGTTCCTTGAGGTTTTCCAAAATTTGACGCTGGACGACCATGTCCAACGCGGTGGTCGGTTCGTCCATGATCACCAGCTTGGGCTTCAAGACCAGGGCCAAGGCAATGGCAATCCGCTGTTTCATCCCTCCGGAAAGCTCATGCGGATACCGTCTTAGCATCTCTGGGCGAATCTGCACCATGGTCAGCATCTCTTCCGAACGGGCTACGATCTCCGCCGGAGTCATCCGCGTATGTTGCTGCATCACATCACGGAACTGAGCTCCGATGGTCATAATCGGGTTAAGCGCATTCATCCCGCTCTGAAGCACCACGGCGACCTCTGTCCAGCGCGCTCGACGCATGGCCTCTGGGTCCATGGTGCGCCAATTCTTGCCGCCAATTTCAATCGATCCCGAGATGATTTCCGCCGGCGGACGTTCCAGTCGCGCTAGCGCAAATCCCAAGGTGGACTTGCCGCAGCCGCTTTCGCCCACCAAGCCTACAAATTCATCCTCTTGAATGCTCAGAGAGACGTCACGCACGGCGTGCACGGGATTCTTGCGCCCATAATCGACGGACAGGTTCTCGACTTTCACTAAAGCGCTCATGACGATTCCTCCTGTAGACGCGGATTAGACACGGCGTCAAACCCGAAGTTAATCAACACTAGCGCCATGCCGAAAAAGGCAATGCACAGTCCCGGAGCCAAAATCCAGGCCCATTGGCCTTCCAGGAGCGCGCTAGAGTTCTGCGCCCAATAGAGCATCGAACCCCACGAGAGCTGGTTAGGATTGCCAAATCCCAAAAATTCCAAACCCACCGCCGCCAAGAGACCGGCCGTCGAAGCCCCTAAGAAGTTTGCCATCACTAAGGAGAGCATGTTGGGCACAACTTCTCGCGAGATGATCCGACCCACACTGTCACCTTCTTCACCGGCAAGGGAACGCTGCGCCTTCTGGTCATCACCCTTGCCATCACGCCCATCCGCCGCCTCATCCCCCGCCTCGCCTGGATCGTCCGCTTCCGCCGT
>JAJZKY010000258.1 GCA_021803885.1 Planctomycetota bacterium | reverse complement strand
TACACCATGCAGAATTGTGCGACGAACACCGAGCCCCTTACCCTGCGCAAAGCGTGCGGATGTAGCGGAGTTTTCCGTGCGAAAACATATTCCGTGAAACTGGTGGCCTTTCTCAACTGGAACCTGTGGGTTTGGCAACTAATCTTGGCCCATCTGTGGCAATTAACTCTGGCCCACCTGTGGCAGTTCGCTAAACATCTTCGTGGAATGGAGATTCGCTGGGCTTCGGGCTGGAGCGTAGCGGAAGCTCGAAGTCCAGCGAGGGCGACGATCAGCCCATCGGCTTAGACCTGCCTTTCTCGACTGTTCGCCGGAAGCGGTAGCTGTCGGCGCCAGTTTCGATGATGTGAGCGCGATCGGTGATCCGGTCCAGCAGCGCTTTACAGAGGCGGGCATTCGGAATCACTTGCGTCCACTCGGAGAACGGAAGATTGGTAGTCATGATGACAGCCGCCTTTTCAGCTCTTTCCGCGATCACCTGGAAGAGGAACTCGGCACCGAGATCGGCCATCGGCACATAGCCGACCTCGTCGATAGCGATCAGGTCATAACGCTCCCAACGAGCCAGCACGCGACGCAGTTGCAGTTGCTGCTTGGCTTCGACCAACTCGTTGACCAGAGCTGCGGCTGTGGCGAAGCGTACACGACGCTTCTGACGGCACGCAGCCACGCACAAGCCGGTCAACAAGTGGGTTTTTCCAGTGCCGCACGATACCAAAACATAATGCCCATTGTCCGGAGAAGATCAAGATTTACTACCAGTGGCATCCGCTACGTGGGCAGGACCTACGTGTGCGTAGGCGTGTGCAGTTGCCGTCTGGGGAGTACATCTTTGGAGAGTTTCCCGATGGAACTATCGGAGGTTTTCCAGCATGGATGACTGACCCAGGGATTTGCTCGGCCTGCCCGATGGGTTCACCGATGCCATCAGCTGCTTGTTTGGGTGAGTTACAGACTTTGCTGGATAGTGTGCGTTCTGGTTCTCTTGATGCAAGCGCGTCCCTGAAAGGGATGCCCCGGGAGAACCCGCATGCGATTGAAGAAGAGCCTGGAGTTGACGCAGATGGAGCTGCTGTTCAGCCATCGCGCCCCGATCACCCTGCCAGCGGAGAGGCAACGCGACCTAACCGCCGCGCTCGCCGATCTGCTGCTCAACGCGGCGACCATAAAGTACGAAGAGCCGATCTCGGATATCAACAGGGAGGTCGAGGATGCATCCGAAGCTAACGATTGAACTGCTCAAGCGCCGTGCTGTTGTTTATATTCGTCAGTCCTCTCCGGGTCAGATGGTTCACAATCTGGAGAGCCAACGCCGGCAATATGGTCTAGCCGATCACGCCCGCCAACTTGGATTTCATGAGGTGCAGGTCATCGATGATGACCTCGGGCGTTCTGGTTCCGGCAAAGTGGAGCGGCCTGGATTTGAACGTCTCGTAGCAGAGGTGTGCTCGGGAGAAGTGGGGGCTGTACTCTGCATCGAAGCATCGCGCCTGGCCCGCAATGGCCGGGACTGGCACCATCTGATCGAACTCTGTGGACTGGTGCGCACGGTCGTCATCGATTCCGATGGAATCTACGATCCGTGTATTCTCAACGACCGGCTGCTTTTGGGACTTAAAGGCACGATGAGCGAATTTGAATTGAACCTGCTGAGGCAGCGTTCACTGGAAGCGATTCGCCAAAAGGCGCGCCGCGGAGAGTTACAGTTCAGATTACCGGTCGGCTATCGATGGACACTGAGCGGTAAGATCGAAGTTGATCCCGACCGTCGCGTGCAGCAAGCCGTGGAGCTGATCTTTGCAAAGGTCGCAGAGTTGGGCAGCGCACGGCAAGCGCTACTGTGGTTTCGCCGAGAAAAGGTCAGCCTGCCAAAGATGGATGAAGGACCAGGACAGGAGATCACGTGGAAGCTTCCGGTTTACAACACCATATGGAGGGTGCTGCGAAATCCGATGTATGCGGGTGCCTACGCATTCGGCAAAACGGAATCGCGGACCAAGGTTGTCGATGGCCGCGCGAGAAAGTCCGAAGGGCACCTCAAACCGATTGAGACATGGATGGTCTTGCTTCGAGATCACCATGTCGGGTATATCTCCTGGGAGCAGTTTGAGCGTAATCAGGTAATGCTGGGCGATAATGCACACATGAAATCGCGCATGGAGCCCAAGGCGGGACGCGGAGGACGGAGCCTTCTTGCAGGTCTGCTGCGCTGTCGCCGTTGCGGGCGGATGCTGCACGTTGCTTATAGCGGTACAAATGGCGATGTACCCCGCTATCACTGTCGTGGTGCTCAAATCAACCATGGCGAGGACTGGTGCATCTCGTTTGGTGGGCTAGGGCCAGACCGCGCCGTGGCAGCTGAGATTCTGAAAGCGGTGGAAGGCAACGCTGTCGAGGCGGCACTCGAAGCTGCAACACGCGTTGCTGAGCAGCAACAACAGCGGCGTCATGCCTGGTCGTTGGAATTGGAGCAAGCGCGATATGAGGTCCATCTGGCTGCGCGCCGGTATGAAGCCGTCGATCCAGACAATCGTCTCGTCGCTGCCGAATTGGAGACCAGATGGAACGCTACCCTGCAAACAGTGGCAGATCGGGAATTGCGCCTGCGCAAAGACAAGGTTTTCAATCAAGCTGCACGAATTCCCGATAAAGAAACGCTCCACAACCTGGCGCATGATCTTGTCGCCGTTTGGAATCTGCCGACCACCGACATGCGTTTGAAACAGCGCATCGTTCGCATCCTGATCGCGGAGATCGTTGCTGATGTAGACCAAGAAAATCAGCAGATCGTTTTGTTGATTCACTGGGTTGGGGGCCAGCACTCGGAATTGCGCGTCAAGAAGAACGCCACAGGCAAGCACAGCCGTTGTACAAGCCTGGAGGCGATCGAGATCATCCGACGTATGGCTGGAAAGTTCCCTGATGACCAGATAGCCGCTACCCTGAATCGGCTGGGCTTGCAAACAGGCGCGGGAAATACCTGGCGCGAGGGAAACATCCGCACAGTCCGCAGCTATCATCAGCTACCCGCGTTCACGGCGACGCAGTGCGAGCGAAACACTCTCACCATGGAAGAAGCATCGATGCGCTTATCCGTAAGCCACAAGATAGTGCGGAGGTTGATTGAGGCCGGCAAGATAACCGCGACTCAGGTTGTGCCATGCGCACCATGGGAGATATCTGCTGAGG
The DNA here is from genome assembly GCA_021803885.1 of Planctomycetota bacterium. The sequence continues at coordinate 3,553 of JAJZKY010000258.1, read as the reverse complement.
CCATCGAATCCCAAGCAGTCTTGATGGAAATCAAACGGATCAAGCAGCGGGCGCGGCCATTACGGGCAACATCGGTCGAGGATTTACCGATGTTTGCGGAGATATGAAGGACTATGGCCGCAATGGGTCCCCGTCGGCCCAATTCCGATTCACGCAATAGCGATTGTTTTCAATCATGTAGCGAGGAGGTGCAGAATGTCTCAGGATCGCAGTCGCCGATAAGTATGATCGGCTCGGCGCGTTCGATATAGCCGCCCTGCGCCAGTTCGTGGATCTTGGTAGCCGGTACCTGTGGCGCTTTACTGAAATCGAAATCGTCCAGCGTCTTCATGCGCGGCAAGTGTGCCTCCTTGATCCTCCGGGTGATCGTGTTGTGTTCGCGTTCTTCCAACTCTGCAGCAAGCAGAGCTTCGAGATAGCGCAGGTACGTCTGTCGTTGCTTGGCGGCTACGTCGGCAAGCGGTGCACACTGGTCGGCCACCGCAGGCAGGCGTAAGGAGCGGCACTGTTGTTGAACTGCAGCTTGTTCCAGGTTCTCAACGGCAGCCTTCATGGCTGCACCTCCGGGAGTTGTGTGCTCAGCAGCTGGTCGTAACCACTGATTACCGGCATCGGCCTCTGGTAACGGGCCAGATGTCCTACATCCATGGCCTCGATAGTGGGGCGATCGAACTGAGCAGACGACATCAGATGGCGGATCGCAGCTACGTCATGGCAGCCAAGCAATAGAGCCTGGTCCACTGCAGTTCGCAGTCGGCCCCATGCATCGCCGGCACCGAGTTGAAGTAGTTCGATCATCTGTCGTGTGCCTTGTTGTCTGCCGTGGCGCGTGTTCAACGCACGCCACAACTGATCGAAGCACTCGGGCCAGCGTCCCGCCTGGCGCCACTGTGCCAGTGCGGTCGAGCCGGCCAGTGCGCCGGGCTTGCGCTCCAGTACGTCCAGATAGTGTTCGAGATCGAGTATCTGCTGCTGGCGGCTGAAGCAGCGTTCGTGGCGAGCGACTCGCCGGCCTTCGTGCCACAACTCGACAAAATCGGCGTTCACCCTCGCCTCCACCTCGCTTCCAGGTCTCAGCGGTACAGAGTAACGGTTGGTCCGCACGCGTACGCAGCGATGCCCGTCCACAGTTGGAAAGCTGACTTCGGCCAGATCGAAAGACTCGGTGGCCAGTGGCAGCAGATGCGGCTGTTCAACCAGCATCGCTGCGCCCACCGCCTCCGTGCGTCCGGCCAGCACACGGCTCTGATCTTCGCGGCAACACCGTTCCAGATAAACGTTCAGCTCGTCCAGGTCGGCTGCTTCCGGTAAAGGCACCAAGTGGTTGCGCCGGAAGTATCCGCCCTCGCCTTCGACGCCGCCCTTTTCGTTGCCGCGTGCCGGGTTGCAGAACTCGCTCTGAAACCGCCAGTGCGAACGGAACGCAATGAAACGGCTCGTTTCCTCGCGGCGGCAGCCACGAAGGACCCGCTTCACAGCACTCTTCAGGTTGTCATAGCGCAGTACGCGAAAAACACCATCGAAGTAAGCAAAGGCGAACTGATGCGCTTCAAGAAATGCTTGCTGGGTGGCATGGGTATATGCCCGGTGATACGCCGCGCCGCTGGCCATCGAGCGCATCTCGAAGACTTGCAGCTTGACCCGCTCGCCGCTCAGAATGGCCCAGGCTTCATACCAATCCACCTGCGCTTCCGAGCCCCAGGCATAGGTCTGGGCAACGAACACCTCGCGATGTTCCAGTCCCAGTTGCTGCCGCCTCCGCCGCACATAACCGCGGACGCTGCGCTCGCTCCCCTTGAAGCCCGCTACTTCGGACCTTAGTCGATCGAAAATGCGACGCGCCGTATGACGTTGCTTCGGCGGTGCTGATAGATCGGCTCGCAAAACCTTATCGATGAAATCCGATGCCCCATTTAGCTTGCGAAGCCGTCGTTGTTGGGCTCTCACCGGTGCAGGTTCAGCACTGTGCAATGCTTCCCGCACCATACGCCTGTGTACACCCAGCTTCCGTGAAACACCGGCAATCGTTCCAACGCCGAACTCATACTCTCGGCGAATCTGTTCGAAAAGTTCCACCTTCTCCCCCCTGCTTAGCCAGCTACGCTTTCGTTGCCCCATCCACGAAGCGTAGCCGACACCCTCCCAGGTGGGCCAAAGTTAACTTCCACTGCTGGGCCAGACCAGAATGCCAAAATCAAACCTGAATTCCCAACCGATTGAGCGCCGCCATTGCGTCCGGCATTAGCCCCTCACCGCAAGCTTTGTCGATGGAAGGTTGCGCTGCATCGGCAATGACCACATTCATCCCAGCCCGACGCAAAGAAATAGCAGCTGCAAGCCCAGCAGGCCCTCCGCCCACAACAAATGCATCTGTAGATTTATTAGGAGACAGCAATTATCCGCTCTTTTAATTTTTGGGCAAAAAATGCGTTCGAACTGGTCTGAATGGTTTGTGGGAGCAACAACCGCACTTATGTAAGGGTGTAGTTATGTTTAACGTTTTGTATTGCGGTTTGTTAGCTTGCCATCTGCAATGAGCGTGGAATTCAGACCCGTGAATGCTCCTCACGCCACAAACACAATTTAGCCGACGCGCCATAGGCTTGCGTGAAAAGAAGCGTTTTCCCTGTATGAATTTTCCTTTGAATGATTCAATTTTCTTAGAAACAGTCTAAAAATAAACTTTGCACCCGAAAACAGAAATCACGTCGGAGCCAAGAATCCAGCCGCCTATTCTCAGTCAATTTTGGATCTCCTCAACGCGCTGTTGTGCCTGTGGCCTACGGAGTTTAACTGGCAGTACCACCAACTCCACTGCAAAAAATACACAGTAGGCGGCCAGAATCAGAACGCTAAATCTCTCACCATAAATCGCGCCCATCAGCAGCAGCACGACAAAGGCTGTGGACAGCATGGCGAAGCCACGCAGGGATTCCTGCTGCGGTTTATTGCCGCGCAGCCGCTGTGCCAGACGCGTTTCTAAAAACCCAAGAGCCAGCGCATGTATGGAGACAAAAAAGCAGAGCCGCTCAATAGAAATGGAGGGAGACACAAAAAGAAAAACTCCAACGAAGACGCCTGCCACAGCCAGCACAACAAAGAACCAGGCGATGGCTTCGCGGTCCAGAAAGGCTCCCAGTGCCGCACCGCTTTCGACCAGAGCTGCCAGCGTAACAAAGAACCCGGTAATCATCAAAAGAAAAATTCCCGCAAATGTTCCGATCAGGAGATTGCGCATCAACCACTCTAGCAGGAACAACAAAATCGCCAGTATTATCAGCAGCCCGGCGTGAAGCCAGAAAAGCCAGCGATGTCGCGCAACACCTTTCGCGACGCTTCGTGCCATGGTTATTGGGTTCGGGATTCGCACTCACTCTTGTATGCCGAGATTTTATCGCGACTCTGACCTAGCGCCTCATCGGGCCCGAAGAGGCGATGCCGTTTCTGGGAATTCCTGCCTAGCCAACCAACCCCGGCATGGTCCATCCGTGAGAAATTTTTGCGGACTGCGGAGAATATTTTGGTGTATGCCGCGGAACTAATTCGATGCCAT
>JAJZKY010000257.1 GCA_021803885.1 Planctomycetota bacterium | reverse complement strand
TTAGCGAAGAAACGATCCGCGGCGCGAACGATCCGCGGTTGAAACTGCTGCGCCCGCCGCACCAGCGCAATGGTCTGGCCCAGTGCGGAATTTTCGCCCCGCCGGGTCACTCGTACCTGGGCCGAGCCGGTGAGATTGATCGTGCCGGCCATGACCGTGCTCCCCGGCGCCTTGTCCACGGGGATCGATTCGCCTGTAACCATCGACTCATCGACGCTGGTCGAGCCGCTGAGAACATCGCCATCGCCGGCGATGCGCTCGCCCGGCTGCACCACCAGAATGTCGTCCGCCTGAAGCTCTTCGGCGCCGATAACCACATCGCGCCCGTCGCGACGGACGCGGGCATGGATCGGGGCCAGATTTTGCAGCGCCAGGATGGCGTTGTGCGCGCTTTCGGCGGCAACCTGTTCGATCAGCGCGCCAATCTGGAGAATCAAGGCGACCAGACCGGCTTCAATCAACCAGCCCAGCGCCACCGCGCCGATGATGCTCATCGCCACGAGTTCGTTCACGTTCATCCGGCCGTGCGCCAGCCCCTTGATCGCCGACCAGATGATTGGCCCGCCGGAAATAAAGGCGGCCAACAATCCCAACCCACGAGCCAGGGACTGTTCGGTCGGAAATTGATACAGAATAACGGCCAGAATCAGAATGGCGACGGTAACGGGAACAACCACCGTCAACTGAAAATTCAGACCCACACCGCCGTGCGTGTGGCCTCCTTCGCCGTGTTCATGGCCGCAAGCGCAGGCGATTCCCCCGTCTTTCTCGTGCGTGTGCTTATGATGTTTGCGTTTTTTACCGTCCGTGTCGTGGGGATGGTTGTGTTCATGGTCGTCTACATTCCCGGCTATCGCCCCGGTCTGCTCGGCGGCGGACGTTGGGGGGGCCAGAGCGGTATCGAGACGATCTGACTTGGTGGAAAAAGGGTCTTGTGTCATGTCTAATCCAGCAAAATAGACCGGATGCCTATTGTAAGACAACCCGGTCAATATTACATGATTTTATCGGCACTAGAGCCTAATAAGGCTCAAAATATTATTGTCTCGCCGGTTTTATACGGTTGGTGGACGGGTTTTGTTCGCACCACACTATTCCCATTACGGCGTAAATCGCTTGATGATGAGCGTATCGTTCTGCCCACCGAAGCCGAAGCTGTTGGACATGGCCACATCAACTTTCGCCGGGCGGGCCGTATTGGGCACATAGTCCAGGTCGCATTCCGGATCGGGCACGGTGTAGTTGGCGGTCGGTGGGAGAACCTGGTCGCGAATGGCCAGCACGCAGGTGATCGCCTCCACGGCGCCGGCGGCGGCGATCAGATGCCCCATCATGCTTTTGATGGAACTGATCGGCGTCTTCCGGGCGCGATCGCCAAACACGCGCTTGATGGCCAGGGTTTCGGTGGAATCGTTCTCCCGGGTGCCGGTCCCGTGGGCGTTGATGTAATCAATGTCGGCCGGGGTCATACCGGCATCATGCAGGGCCTGCTCGATCGCCACGATGGCCCCGCGCCCTTCCGGATGCTGATCGGTCACGCGGTAGGCGTCGGCGGAACTGCCGTAGCCGACAATTTCCGCCAGAATCGTCGCTTGGCGGTTCGCAGCGTGTTCGAGGCTTTCCAGTATCAGGATGCCCGCGCCCTCGCCAAGTACGAAACCGCCGCGGGTAGCGTCAAACGGGCGACAGGCGCGGCGCGGATTTTCGTTAAAGGTGGACAGCGCGGTAAGGCGGTTAAAACCTGTCACGCCAAAGGGATGGATCATAGAGTGGGCGCCGCCGGAAATCATCACTTGCGCGTCGCCGTGGCGGATGATCTCCATGGCCTCGCCCAGCGCCTGGGTGGATGCGGCGCAGGCGGTCAGGCAGTTCAGGGCCGGGCCGCGGGCGTTGAATTCCAGGCTCAAATGGGTCAGCGGCATGCAGGGTTCCTGCTCGATTTCGCCCAGTGGATGAAAGGACTTGAGCGCCCTCTCCCCCCATATCCGCATATTCACGCTGTGGGTTTGGTCTTCCCATGCCGCCAGGGCGGTGCGCGTGTAGGTGTCAAAATTCAGCGAACCTTCTCCGCTGCCCATATACATGCCGATGCTGTAGGGATCGAGCTGGGCGTATTCCGGCGCGCCCGGCAGGGGCAACCCCGCCTGCCGCCAGGCCTGTCGGGCCGCGGCCAGCGCGAAACCGGTGGCGCGGCCGATCTGTTGATGCTTGGCGGACCCGGCCAAATTTTCCGGCAGAGCGTAATTTTTCACCTCGGCGGCAAAAGTGGTGGGAAAGGAACGGGCGTCGAAAAGCGTGGTCGGGGCGATACCGCTTTCGCCGGCGAGAAGCTTTTTCCAGACATCTTCCAGGTCCTGGCCAAGGGGGGTAATCCACCCCATGCCGGTAATGACCACACGCCGTCTTGAATGTTCCATAATTTTTCCAGTTAAGGACGCGACACCGGATACGCCATCTAACCCTAATCGAGCTTTCTCAGGATAACCACGGAATTCTGACCCGCCAGCGAACTGGCGGCGATTAGAATGTTGCGGATCTCCACCTGGCGCCGCGCCGTCCGGGGCACATCCAGATGTTCCGGCGGTTGATCGCAGTTAACTACCGGTGGAATGGTTTGCTCGCGTATCGCCATGGCGGCGGCAACCAGGTCGATCGCCTGGGCGCCGGCGCCGCAATCGCCGATGCCGCCGCGCATCGGCACAACCGCCGCGCCGGGCTTCTGGCCGAAGACGCGATGAATCGCGCAAACATCCGCCCGGTCAAATTCGGGTATTGCATAACCGGGTGGAATCACCATCTGGACCGCTTCCGGGCCGATTTGTGCGTCCCGGAGGGCCTTGCTCATCGCCACGGCCAGCGCTTCGCCGGACGCGTCGGGACGGGATACGCCGCTGGCGCTGGAAGACCCGCCCAAACCGGCGATTTCGCAATAAATAGTCGCGCTGCGGGCGCGGGCATGGTTGAGTTCTTCGATGACCAGCACCGCGCCGCCCTCGGCTATTACGGTTCCGGCGGCCGTTTGATCCAGCGGTCGAACGGCCTTTTCCGGTTGCTGATTGGAGGTGGTGTTGAGCCGTCCCAGAAGCGTCCAGCGCATCAGGCCCATGGCGTGGATCATGGATTCACAACCGCCAACCAGAGCAATATCCTCATAACCACGTTGAATGGTGCGGCAGGCCTCGGCCAGCGCCAAGCCGGCGGACGCCTGGCCGCAGGTGATGGTGTTCGACGGCCCTTGCGTGTCGTGAATAATACTCACGTGGCAGGCCAGCATGTTCGGCAGATACTTGAGCAACCAGAGGGGGGTGAGTTGATCCATACCGCCGGGCTTGGACGGGTCATCGGAGCGGCCCCAGCGGGCGAGGCTGAGCGTTCCGTCCGGCTGCCTGGCCTGGGCCATGGCGGCGGTCAACTCGTTGAGATCGGCGGAAATCAGGCCGGCGCCGATGTTGCAGCCGATGCGCCGGGATTCCACCGCGAACCAGGCGCCATCCGGTTTCCCGCCGCCGGAGGATTCCACGATGCCGCGGGTGGCCAGTCGGGCGTCTCGGACCGCTCCATCGGCGGCCACCACGGCCAGCTCGATGTCGCGGGCCATGATCTTCGCGGCTTTGCGGTAACTTTTTGGAATATAATCGGTGGTTTTGAAGGGACCCACACCGCCGGCGACGCGGCTGGGAAACGCACTGGAATCAAACTGCGTCAACAGCGCCGTGCTGGATCGTCCCGCCAACAGCCCCTTCCATAAGTCGGCGGCATTCAAACCATGAGGGGAAATCGCTCCTGAACCGGTAATTACCACGCGCCGCATGAATGCTCCGAAACTCAACGAACCTGTTTCGCCCCGCAACGGACGATAATTCTACGGTCCAATCGCGGCGAAACCAAACGAATATTTTTCTTGCTTTGCCGTGGCCAGAGGCTATACTGATGTTTGAAGCCACCGCAGGTCGCAAGGATAAAGGATCGTCTTTTCCGACGCGTCTGGTACGCAGCCCGCAGGGCTGATCCGATGGCGACCGCCAAGTGGCCTGTTATTGCCGTGGCTGAAAGGCGCCCATAGGTCGGCGGCGCTGGACAGACGGTGGTACGGTCACTTTCCAGAAAAAGCGGTGGCTTTTTTTTAACCATTTCGGCATTCGTTTTCTCCGTCGGACCGTTGCTGATGATTTGTCATAATGACAGGGTGATTTTTTCCCGCGCGGTTACCGGCTGGAAGTTATAATATTCAGTAATGGGGGGGTGATGGTTCGTGGCTTGTCGCCATCATGAGGGATGGACCATGAACGACCTTTTTATCGTGGCGATATCGCCGAACGCATGGGAGGTTATGCTGGCCGGCGCCGTAGCGGTGCTTGTCATTGCGTGGTTTGCGCTGCGTTATTGGATCACACTCACGCATGATCCGCGCCGCAACGAAATTTCGACTCCGACAATCGATCAGATGAACGCCGCCGCGCTGGAGGGCATGAACGACCCGGAAGAAATAGCCCGGAGGGCGGAAAATGAACCGGCGCCCGCCGACTTGCTTGCCGCGGTATCTAAAAAAGAACGGGACAGGACGCGGCCGGATAAAAGTGCGTAAGTGAGAAGATAGCCGGAGTCGCAACCTCGCTATCTGCTTAGATAGGTTCCTTAGCTTTATGAACACCGGCGGCGCTCATTCCATTTCCAACCCTCTGCGGGAAGCGCCGCGCGCTGGTTCCTACCGGTTCCACCATGACCCGACCCGGGTTTGTCTATTCATCAAAGATACCGCCCGCCGACTTGGATTCGATCTTGTTGGTATAACCGAACCCGCGGCAAGTCCGTTTCAAGATCACGTTCGACGCTGGATTGCGGCGGGCCGGCACGGCCAGATGAACTACCTGGCGGCCAACCTGGAATCCCGGCTCGACATTCGCAAAGCCTTTCCCGCGGTGCGCAGCGTGGTGTGCGTGGCCATGTCCTACTACCAGGAGGAACCGTCGTCCCCGGGAGCCAAACCGCCGCCCCGTATCGCGGGCCGGCAGGGCCGGATCGCCCGTTACGCCTGGGGGCGCGACTACCATCGCGTGCTCCGGGCCGGATTGCTAAAATTGGAACGGGCGTTGCGCCGCGAGTTTCCCGAACAATTCGAGTCGCGTATTTATGTCGATACCGGCCCATGTATGGAACGGGAACTCGCCGCCCGCGCCGGCCTGGGCTGGATCGGACGCAACACGCTGCTGATAAATCCCCGCCACGGCTCCTGGTTTGTGCTGGGGGAATTGTTGACCTCTCTGCCGGCGGACACCGACACATCCCTGCCCGATCGCTGTGGAACCTGCACCCGCTGCATCGACGCCTGCCCGACCGACGCCCTTTGGTCATACCAACTCGACGCCACCCGCTGCCTGAGTTACCACACGCTGGAAAACCGCGGCGAAATTCCAGAGGAGTTTCATCAGCCGATGCAACAGGCCGGCTACATCATCGGCTGCGACATTTGCCAGACGGTATGTCCGTACAATCGCCGGCCCTTGCCGGCCGGCGATCCCGATTTTATTGCCGCCGCGCCCGCTCCGGCGATCTCTCTCGATCCGATTGAGCAGTGGCGCCAAAGCGATTGGGACAGCCAAACCCGCGGCCGGGCCTTCCGCCGCGCCAAGCTGGACATGTGGAAACGCAACGCGGCTATTTTACGGCGGAGTTCTTCCGAAACGGGGCTGGCAATTGACTACTCTGAAAATAAGCCCCCGGTGGCCGCGCCGCGGGCCGGCGCATGACTTCTGGGGGGACGGGCCGCGGGGAGAGCCGGCGACGGTCCGGTCCGGATATCCGCGCTGACGAATTCGGCCCGCCGCGGCGCGCCGGCCGAATCATGCGGATGTCAAACTCATGACTCCCGCCATGCCCGGCGGGGTTCTCCTCCGGCCGGCAAATGTGACGTTCACGGGAGGAATATGGTATGATTTTTCCGCCGGCGGGCGATTAGCTCAGTTGGTTTAGAGCGCATGCATGACACGCATGAGGTCACAGGTTCGAGCCCTGTATCGCCCAGTTTGTTGATATATATTCTCGTGCATACACATAACGGCCTCGCCGGTGGTTGCCGCGGCGAATGCCGGCCGGCGCTGTGGACGCCACATATTGGAGCCGTTTGCGTTCCCTCCTCCTCCGCCTTACCGGGAGTACCGCAATTCCCATCGGGCATGGGACGTAATCGCCTGCAATATGTCCCGCGTGTCCTGCATGGTCACATTCAGAACCCTGAAAGTCAAAGCTCCGTCTCCAGGCGCCTCCACACACCGCGTTTTCGATATTGTAAATTCAATCTGCAGGTCGTCATCGGCGGTTTGTAATTTGTTCAAAACGATGCCCGTCGCTTCCCGCCAGGACATTCTTTTTTCATCATAAATTTTCATCGTTTTCATGTTTTGGCGCTCATCCGCGGCCAATGATGGATCCGCATCGGTTGCGGAGGCTTGCGAAAACTCGCCGAAGAAATTTTTGCGGATCATTCGTCCGCCGTAAGCCCACACCCGGTCTATCCGTCGTCGGAATTCCATGCTGCCGTGATATAAGTACACAAAAAAAGCCGCCACCGGCGTTAAAAACAGCAACGAGGGGACAATCAACAGCAGCACCATCAGCGCCATGCCCGCGACCAGCCACGCCCACCAGAAGTCATTGCGTCGAGTAATGGCCGGTTCATGTTGCGCAAGCGGCGCTGGTTCGTCGCTCACCAGAGTGTTAAGGGCGCGCTCACAAATAACCTGGTACTTT
>JAJZKY010000256.1 GCA_021803885.1 Planctomycetota bacterium | reverse complement strand
TCCGATGGCTTGGAGAGTGTGCAGCCGTAGACGAGCCGTATTTAAATGGTTCACGACCGATGACGCGTTTGTCTCAAGCTGCCGATTTGAACGCAGAAGTTGATGGACCATCAAGAACAGATTGTTGCGGCGGCTCCGACGTGCAATGGTGGTCCCGGCGTGGTGCAGGGCTGTTGGCGGAACGGAAAAATAGGTGAAGGTCGCCGATGCAAAAAAGCCAAAAAGGCTAAGAGCTAGAGACGGTTGAGCTTTCATAGGTTGGTTCCTCCTCGTAAACCACGTCTAGGGCACTTTGTTGTTGGTTTGATTCAACGTGCGATTCAACGATTGGTTGAGAGAAAGCATGGTCTTGAGGTCACTTTGAATATGGCGGTTGACAATAGCGATGTCGTTTAAGGAGATGTTGACCCGTCGAGTGGGGGCTATGCCCTGATTTAGTGTGGTGGCCGCCCCGCCGGTGTTTGATGTAATGGACCGAACGCGACCGTCGATAGATTGCACGATGGTATCCAGGTATCCCAGTTGCGAAGCAATGTGCGAGGATGTTGCTACGGTCGTGCGTAGCTCCTCAATCAGACGGTGTGAGCTCTGGTCGATCTGTCCTAACAGCGCCAACTGCTCGTCAATACTCGCCGTGGTTTGCCCCGCAACCCCAAGGCGGGCATGAATGGCTGTCAACTGACCCGCTATCGTCGCCTGCAGGTGAACCTCAGCCAGGGTGGATCCAGCCGATGCCAGCGACAATCCGGACGCAACCCACAATGCGACCATTCGATGCTTCATGGCGTCTTCTTCTCGATTGCGCGGGCATTGGCCATCAAGATGCGCATAACCTGTACTTCCTGCTGAGAAATTGTGGCGAGGGACAACAGGCTGTTCTTGAGATCCTGGCCGGATTGAATCAGGTCCAAGACATGGCTATTCACACCGGCCGCCGCCAGCCGCGCGGCGGCTGAGGCCGTCACAATACTCGCCTCGCGGGCGTTGGTTTGCTGATTGATGCGCTGCAGCGAGCCTACTTCAGTGGTGATGGCACTAGCATGATGATTGAGCGCGCCGAGCGACGTGCTCAGTCCTTGGGTGACGACCAGCATGTTGCGGAGTGCCCGGTTCTTCATTTGCATATCATGCTCTACGGCCACTAACTGGTTGGCATCCTGCAGATTTTGAGACAGGGAGTGATTAAGCCGCCAAAGCTTCCAGGCCAGTGTTCCCGATTGCGCCGTCAGACCGGCTAGAGCCAACAACCCCAACCCTGCCGCTATTGTCTTGATCACTGTGATGCACTCCTTCTCCCAAAAAGATTTTCTTCACCGTCCGGCCATGGCTCGGGTAATTGCTGCGGATTTGATGAGATCCTGGCGGATCTTTTGGTTGATGTTGTTCAGATCTTGGATCAGCGTCTCTTCGTATTGGCTCATAGTGACGATCCCCTGCATGCGGCGGGCCTGAAAGGCGGCACTATGTCGTACACCGGCCATGATGTGATTTAACGTGCCCGTGGTGTTGTCGATGATGCGGGTAAGCGGTACCTGATCGGCTGTCAGGCGTTCGAGTTGGCTCACAGCCTTCACCTGATGGGACAGTTGGCGGCTGGACGCACCCAAGCTATGGGCCAGCACGCGGTTTTCATTTTCCTGGGTATTCATGGCCTGGGTGATTGACAGGATGTGCGCGTTCATCCTAACCACGGAGCGGGTACTTGCGCTAATTTGCGATATTTCGCCAAGAACATTTAACAAAGCCGCGCTTTTTTGGGTAGTAGCCAGATGCTGGTACAACTGCGTACGGCCCTTAGGCCTTATCATTACCCGTACTACCAATAATAGCCAGACCATCGGGCGACGAGAGCCTAGCCAGCATGGATATTCCCGAGGTCGAGAGATGGTGGGAACTTAGAACATCACAAACGGATAGATTTTTTGGGGACACCAATGCACCGTCGCGTACGCGACGGTTTGAAGTCCTGGATCTGTTTAGGAAAGATCCGTTTGGGCTAGTCGCATCCCAAGGATAATCAGTTGTAATTCCCGATATCCTCGCCACAGCGTCTTCACACCCGGATCACCATCGCTGGCGCGACCAATAAAGCCCCCGAGTTTAGCCATCGTGTGGATCGCCTCACGTAATGTGAGGCGATGGTTGGGATCACACGGGCCGGACCGCGGTCCCTTGCGCGGTCGTTGACGTTCATAAAGTCGGTGCAGAGCCTGTTCTTCTTCGGCGGTAACGGCGACCGAACAAGGTTGATTGGGATCCAGACGAACCTGATAGGTCATCCATAAAATACGCCAGGTAATGATCGAATAGAGTGCGATGGCCCGCCTCAGTCGGTCAAACGTTTCTAATTGCAGTTTCTCGACGTTACTGCCACCGGTTTTTAAGATAAAATGCAAGCGTTCGATCCGCCAGCGATAGGTGTACCACCGAAGAATCCGTTGAGCGTCCAGGAAATGCTCCACGGGGAGGGTGGTGAGCAGGATCCACCGGATCGGCGTGATACCCGTCGGGGGATTAATTTCTTGGGCCAGAACGATCTGCACCCGAGGAGTGCCCAAGTTGTCGGCCTTGCGATCCACGGGAATTTGTAAATCCACCGTGGTCGCTTGCAGGGTCAGCGTGGCCTGTCGGATGGGCTGTCCCTCCTTGCGCGGCACCGCGATCTCCACGGTCCCTAAAATATCCGTCGCTTCCACCGCCGCCCAGAGATAGCCCTCCGGGTCCGCCAGACGGCGGTCTCGAGCACTCCGCACCAGCACGTCGTAGGATGCCGTCTGAGCATCGACAAAAACATCGTAGATATCCGCTTCGCGATCGCCGACGATGACCGGATGCGTGCCATCCGGCACGCCGCTGGCCGCCGCTTGGGCAATCTCCACCCACCGGGCACTTTCTTTTTCCGCAAACGGACGCGATTGGCGTTGCCGACTCTTCCCAAACTCGGCCGGATCTCGGGTCCAAATTTTTTGGGCAGCGATCCCAATGGGAACGCCATCCGCAGTCATGGCGAGCGCGGTATGACCCATCAGGCCGAGATCATCTTCTCGTTCCACGGGTCCTAATCCTTGCGTAGTCGGATGATGCGTGTAGTTAAAGTAGCTGGTATCTTGCGCGATCAGCACCCACGATTCTTGACCACTGCGGTCCCAAGTCGCCTCCCGATGCGGCGCTAAAATCGCCTCGGGTGTGACCGCCGCATTATCCAAAAAACGATAACTCGCCTTTAAACTCGCCCAGTCCCCTTTATACGTACTGGCTATCGAAAAATCGGGATGCGCGGCCAGATCGTGAGCGAACGTCAATGCCCGCCCGGTTAACCGGGCGTCGCCAAAATCCGCCTTCCCTAATTCGCGGAATACCCAAGGGTCGATTGTCATAGCCGGAGCGGAAAGATTTTCCGCGTGCATCGTGTCCATACAGACATATTCGCCATAGGTATCGCAAATTCCTTTGAGAAAGGCTGCAGGAACAAAAAAATATTTTCAATGAGATTGCTTAAGTTCGTATGAGAATCAACGAATTACAGGGCGCTCCATTTCGCTCAAAGATGTGGGTAATGAATAGCCCTTAGGCGATGCCAAAGATAGCCAGCCTGGAAGAGAGACCATGACCGCTGCAGACACACCCACAAGCCAACGCACCTGACGTCGGGAGGCACGCGGTAAAGCGAACCATCCCACTATGATCATAAAATCACCCGCAATAAGAGGCCAATCACGGCACCGAGCGCCATGGATCCGATCAGGTCCACGATGCCGGAATACGACCCTGGCTTTGTCTGCGCCCGGGACGTGTCATCGTGGGGTGACTGCGCGTCGGAAATAGGCAGCGCGGCGGGCTCTGCATGTTCATAGAGGTCCTCAATGAGAGCGGCGTGTCGTTGCAGCACAACCGGCACCTTGATTTTAAGGGACGGTGTCAGTTCGCCTGACACCTCTGTGAGTTCATGAGGAAAGAATCGGATCCGCTTAGGGCGTTCAAAGTCCGACAGGGGTGTGCTCACGCGGGATACTTCCGACATCATAAACTCATAGAGGTCCGGGTGGCGCAACAAATCGTCCCAGGAGGGCGGATCGATATGGTGCGATGCGGCCCATTCGGTAACTTTGGCTACATTGGGCCAGATGAGTGCGCCGACATACTTTTGCCGGTCGCCCACTACGACCGCCTGATCAATATACGGGCTTAGGATGAGTAGATTCTCAACGACTGCCGGCGCCACATTTTTGCCCGTCGAAAGAACCAGGAGATATTTCTTGCGATCGGTCACGTAAAGATTGCCCTGGGCGTCAAACTGGCCAATGTCGCCGGTGTGAAGCCATCCGTCAGACATAACCTCGTTGGTATTCTCGGGAAGATTCCAGTATCCTTGCATGACATTGGGGCCCTGAGCAAGGATTTCGCCGTCTTCGGCAATTTTCACCGATACGTTGGCTAGGAGCTTGTCCAAAAATTGAGGGGGTTGTGCGCCGTAAAATTCAGCAGTTCTTGTCGGGGATGCCGTCTATCGTGTCCGCACGGGTTTTTTTTGCAGAAGGTTCCGACCTCAAAGGAGTTCGCCGCGGTCGTGTCGAATGATCCCCTCAGGACGTTGGCTCAACTAACGCCATCGACAGACGGAGGTGTCTCATGCAGTTTCGTGCCCATCGGTCCCGGGATCAGGAGTTTCTCCTCCCGCCGCGTGTCGACGAATGGATTCCGCGAGGACATATGGCCCGGATCATTGATGAAGCCGTAGATCTGCTGGATCTGTCGGCGGTGGAAGACATCGTGCATGTCACCGGGGCGGGCGCCCCGGCCTATCATCCGAAAACGCTTCTAAAGCTGATCACGTATGGATATCTTACGCAACGGTTCAGTTCCCGGCGAATTAGCGCGGCCTGTCGCGAGGACTTAGCGATGATGTGGCTGGCCGGGTTGGAGCAACCCAAACATAGTGCCATCGCCGACTTTCGTCGGCGTCATGTGGACGATCTCCCGGGTTGGATGGCGCAAGTGGTGTTATTGTGTGCCGATGTGGGGATGGTGGGCTTGCGGTTGGGGGCGATTGACGGGTCGAAACTGAAGGCCGATGCCTCGAAGCACAAGGCCATGTCCTACGCGCGGATGCAGGCCGTCATTCCGGAGTTGGAGACAGAAATCGCGAAACTCATCGCGGCGCACGGCGAGGCCGACGCGCAAGTCGCGGCGCCCCCGGCCGTGCCCGACGACCGCCTGGAGCACATCCAGAAGCGCCTCACCCGCATTCAGGCCGCAAAGCGGGCCCTGGAAGCGCGGTGGGCGGACGCCCGCCCTGATGATCCGACGCCGCCCCGCCAAGAGCAATGGAACTTCACGGACCCCGAATCGCATATCATGGTGACGAAGACCCAAGGGGTCCAACAAGCCTATAATGCGCAAATCGCGGTGGATGCGGACGACGGCGTCATCGTCGCAGCCACCGTCTCTAATCATCCGAATGACATGCAGGAATTGGTGCCCACCCTGGATGCCGTGGTCGAGGTCACGGACGGCTCTCAATTCGATCAGCTAACGGCCGACGCCGGCTACTTTTCGGCGGACAATGTCCGCGCCGTGGAAGGCCGCCAGATTGACGCCTATATTGCCGCGGGCTCCGACCAATGGCGGAAATCCGGGGACCACCAGCTCTTTGGCACAGGCCAATTTTCCTACGATGCCGAGGCGGATGCCTATCATTGCCCCGCCGAGCAAACACTGCCGTTCCATCGAGAGCGGAGCGAATCGGTCGGCGGCGACGCTATACGGACCGTCTCCCTCTACCAAGGCGACCGCGCCACCTGTGGCGCGTGTCCCCTCAAAGATCAGTGTCTCACGCCCAAGCAGAAGGTCAAAGTCATCACGCGGGGCCCCGACGACGGGCTGCGCGATGACATGAAAGCCAAGATCCGGACCGAGGCCGGCGACGCCCTCTATCGGACACGCAAGGGCCAGGTCGAACCGGCCTTCGGGATCATCAAGGAAACCCTGGGGTTTCGCCAGTTTAGTCTGCGGGGCGAGCGGAAAGTCCGCGGCGAATGGGCGCTCGTCTGCATGACGTACAATTTACGAAAGATTGGTCAGAAAATTCGGCGCGTGGCGCAGACGACGGGAGAGATCTGCACCATTGCGGGTTTACGAGCCGCTCACGCGGCTCAATAAGGGTCGTGTCAACAGTATTCCCACGTCACAGCGCCAAAATCTCTCGAAACCGGTAGTTTATGCCAGTCCGCAGCAAGCATGACCTCCCATTGAGCGGCCGGTGATTTCCGATCGCTGTCACTGGCACCCCACGCAAAATAAATTTTTGGACAAGCTCCTAGTGGCGTGCCGACCGAGCCATAGCGCGGAGGATTTGGTGCATTGACGGTCAGGACCGGAGAGGTTTCCGTTAAGCCGTAGCCTTCGAGGATGGTGATGCCCAACGCGTAGAAAAATTCTCCGATTTCCTGGGCCAAGGGCGCGCCGCCCGAGATGGCAAATCGTAGGTGGCCTCCTAGCGCTTCGCGCACCTTCCGATAGACTAACCGGTCTGCCGCCGCCAACTGGCGTGATAGCCCCCAGGGAATGCGGTGCCCGGCTGTCAAGTGGGCATAGGCACGGCGTCCGCGATCGACAGCCCACCAGAATATTCGCCGTTTTGCGTAGGAACTCTGGTCCGCCTGATCCAGCGTAGGACATGGCCTTGTGCTTCGAGGCATCGGCCTTCAGTTTCGACCCGTCAATCGCCCCCAACCGCAAGCCCACCATCCCCACAT
>JAJZKY010000255.1 GCA_021803885.1 Planctomycetota bacterium | reverse complement strand
CCATGGTGTTTGTCGGCGGCTCGTCATGAACTGGAGATTTTACGCTGGCAATATAAGTGTATATAACAGGAATTACGTAAAGCGAAAACAAACATCCGATGGAAAGACCGGCGGCAATCATCAAGCCCATGTCTCTACGGCTGACCGCACCGGCCCCGGTCGCTACGAGCAACGGAACCACGCCAAACACCATGGCCCCGGTGGTCATTAAAATGGGCCGCAGCCGCACGCTGGAAGCCCGTATCACGGCTTCAGACAGGCTTAGGCCTTCGTGTTCCTGAAGTTTATTGGCGAACTCCACGATCAAGATGCCCTGTTTGGTAATCAGTCCAATCAGGGTAATTAAACCAACCTCGGTGTAGATATTAATGGTGGCAGCGCCCAGAAACATAAACAGGGCTGCTCCAAAAATCGACATGGGTACTGTGAACATCACAATGACGGGATCGCGGAAGCTTTCAAACTGCGCCGCCATCAGTAGAAAAATCAGCAGCACGGCCAAAATAAAGGTAATGTAAATAGCATTACCCTGTTTCATGAACTGGCGGGATTGCGCGGCATAATGGGCGGCATATCCTGTTGGAAAGAGTTTTGTTGCGGTACGGCGTAAAAATGCCAGAGCGCTGCCCAGGGTGGTGCCCGGCATGGGTACCGCCGAAATGGTGACGGAGTTCTGCTGCTGAAATTGCGGTAAAAATTCCGGCTCTACAATATGCTCAATCGTTACCACGGTCGAAAGCGGCACCATCTGACCGCCTGCGGTGCTGATATAAATGCGTTTGAGCATGGCAGCCGTGGCCCGCAGATGATCCTGCAATTGCGGAATAACCTTGTAGGTACGGCCCTGCAGATCAAAGCGATTGATGTAATTGCCGCCCAGCAGCGGCTGGAGATCCGCAGCTATATCACTGTTGTTTAAGCCCAGAGCGGCCACAAGATTGTGATTGACCTTGAGCCTGATCTGCGGGCTGTCATATCGCAAATCCTTCTGCAGGAACAAGAACTTGCCGCTCTTCATGCCGGCGGCAATGAGTTTGTTGGCGGCTGTATCCAGAGCCTGATAACCCCTGGTGGACGTGAGCACAAATTGCACGGGCAACCCGAAGGGTTCGCCGGGAATGGCCGGCAGAGAAAATGATGCCACCTGCAAGCCCGCAACCTTGGAGAGTTTTTCCTGAAAGGGGCGGGCCAGTTGCATTTGTGTAACCGTGCGCTGATTCCATGGCTTTAACAACATGCCGCCCACCAAGCCATTGTAACCCGGCGTAAGCGGTGAAAAGCCGTTGATTTGAAACACCTTGGCCTTTTCCGGAAAGCTGTCGCAGATTTTGCGGATCTGATCGGCGTAGGCGGTCATATACTGCAGCGTGGCTGTGGGCGGACCAATACCGGTAAAAAAGAGTATGCCCTGATCTTCGGTCGGGGCCAGTTCACTTTTGGTCTGCAGGAGCATGAAGGGAATACTGACAAACAGCACCAAAGCCATGATCAGCACCACCCAACGAACGCTAAGTACCGCGTGGAGCGAACGTTCGTAGCTGTGACGTAAATTCATAAATAAGCTGTCGAGAAAATGTATCAGGCCGTGTTCCGGGGTCGGGCGCAAAATTCTGCTGCTGAGCATGGGGGAAAGCGTAAGGGCCACAACCATGGAGACCAACACAGTGAAGACCAGGGTAAAAGCAAATTCAGTAAATAAACTGCCGGTCAGGCCTCCCATAAAGCCGATGGGGGCAAAGACCGCCGCCAGCGTGGTGGACATTACAATGATGGGGCTGGCCAATTCGCGGGCACCCAGCATGGCTGCTTTTATCGGCGTCAAGCCTTCGTCAATATGGCGGTGGATGTTTTCCACCATGATGATGGCGTCATCCACGACCAGACCTATGGCCAATATGACCGCCAGCAAGGTAAGCAGGTTGATGGTGAAGCCTGTGGCGATCATCAGAATACCTGCCCCAATAATGGAAAGAGGAATGGCTACGGCCGGAATCAGCAAGGCCCGAAATGAACCGAGAAACAAAAAGATCACCAGTACCACAATGCCCAGGGTAATCAGCAGCGTATGTTCTACTTCCGAAATGGCGGCTTTGATGTAAATAGTGGCATCATAGGGCGTTGCTACATGAAGCCCGGGAGGCAGATTGGCTTTAATCTGGGCTACCGCCTGATGGACTTCGTGGCCAAGGGTAAGGCTGTTGGCGCTGGGGGATGGAAACACACCGATAAAGGTGGCCGGAATGCCATTCATAAAAACGCTTTGGTTGTAATTTTGTGCACCCATCTGTACATCGGCTACGTCCTTGAGGCGAATAGGTGTCGAATTTATATATTTCACCACCAGATTTTTAAACTGGGAAATCGTACTGATGGAGGTGTTGGCGGTAATCACCTGGGCGATATTGGGACCACGGATACGTCCGATGGCGGAGACGAAATTATTCTTCGCCAAGGCTGTGGATACATCCGCCGGGGTCAGCCCCAGAGCCGCCAGTTTGGCAGGCTTAAGCCATACGCGCACAGCGAAGCTGTTGCCACTGGAACCGGTGCCTGCAGGCAATATCTGTGCCTGACTGACTCCGGGCAGCGATTGAATTTTGGGTTGCACCACACGCAGAAGATAATCGTTGATCTGCTGCTGATTCATGGTTTTGCTGTAGAACGAAAGGTACATCAATGCCCGGGCATCTCCGATCTGTTCGTTGATAATCGGGGTCTGGCTTGCCGGAGGCAACTGGCTGGCTACCTGCTGGACCTTGGCTAATATCTGCGAGACGGCGGCATTAGGGTCTGAATTCATCACCATATTGCAGGTGATGGTGGAGGTGCTTTCGGCACTGGTGGTGCTCATGTAATCGATATTGGGGGCCTGGGCAATGGCCTGCGCCAGGCGCGAAGTGATATACGATTGCACCTGGGCCGGGTCGGCTCCAGGATACGATGTGGTTACCGTCACAATGGTGCTGACAATGGTGGGGTATTCCTGCGTGGTCATGCTCATCCAGGAGCGCAAACCCAGCACCAGAATCACCAGACTAAGTGAAGTGGCCAGTACCCAGCGTTTGATAAATATGTCGGTAAACTTCATGAAAAAACCTTGCGTTACGGCTTTATTTTATTGTTCACAACCACCACATCGCCGGGCCTTAATTTCACCTGGCCCTGGGTTATTACCACCATACCGGTTTTGAGTCCGGCCTGAATCACCACATCATTACCTTGTCGAGGCCCGGTTTTGACCAGAACGGAATGAACCTGTAACACGGACTTGCCCGCTTTTTTTACCTTGGCTACCACATAGACGTAGTCTCCAAAGGTGTTATACGTAATGGCATCGGCATTCACCACCAGCACTTTGTGGGTTACGCCGGTGAGCAGGGTTACTTCGCCAAACAATCCGGGCCGCAGCAACAGGCGTTTGTTGGGCAGCGCTGCCTGCACGGTGATATTTCTGGTGGTGGTTTCTACCTGTGAGGAAATGGCGGTAACTTTTCCGATAAAGACTTTGCCCGGATAGGCGTCCACCGTCAGTTGCACGGTTTGCCCAAGCTTTACCTGGGCCAGGTCGTTTTGGGGGATGTTGAAGTCCAGATACATGGGCCGCCATGTGTTGAGTACCACAATAGGTGTTCCCGGTGAAACATACTGGCCCAGGCTGATTGCCCGTATGCCCAGATGTCCTGCAAAGGGGGCGGTGATGGCCAATTTGGCCAGAGTAGCTTGATCGCCGGCCACGGCTGCTTTCGCCTGCAGCAGCGCGGCATGGTAAGTATCCAACGTTTCCTGGCTGGCGGCCTGATGGGTGATGAGTTTTTGTGTTCGCGCGACGTTAATCTGAGCCAAAGACTCGGCTGCTAAATCTGCACGCAACTGAGCAAGCTGGGTGCTGTTGTCAATTTGAGCCAACTTCTGGCCGGCCTTGACCCGATCACCGGAGTGAAAATAAATGCCTGTCACATTGCCGGAAATCTGGGCCGTCAATTCCACGCTTTGGACCGCGCTGACACTGCCAATGACATGAATCGACTGGTTTTCCACCGCCCGGCGAACGGTGCCTGTGGATACGGTTACCGGAGGAACAGGCATGTGGCTGATGGCAACGGCGATCTTGGCGTTGATAAATGCCTTGAAGGCGAAAAGACCGCCAATGACGGCCAGAAACAGGATCAAAAAAAAGACGGCTAATACAACACGGCTGGTTTGGCTCATGGGTGTAAAGTCCTTCCAGAGGCCGGCTTGGTCTTTGACAACTGGTGGTGCGGCTGCACAGCAGGTTGCGTGGCAGTGGTGGGGCCGTATTGCCGGGGCCACCAGCCGCCACCCAATGCTACAAATAAAGCCGCGGTGTCCAGGTAGCGCTGAGCCTTGGCCGAAACCAGCGCCAATCGCGAAGTATCATATTGCGTTTGACTGTTCAACAGCGTGATATAATCGATGGCACCCTGCTTGTATTGGAAACTGGCCAACTGATACGATTGACGGGCGGCATGATAGGCGGCCTGGTCATAAGCGAGCGTCTGGGCATCGTGTTGGACAGCCCGTAGGGCATCAGATACCTGTTGGAAAGCATTGAGCACGGTCTGCTGGTACACACCTATCTGGGCCTTAAGAGCATCCTGGGCGGCACGTTTGTTGGCCTGTAAGGTGTTGCCGTCAAAAAGCGTAACAGTGGCGTTGGCTGCCAATGTCCAAATCAGGCTGGAGGCATCAAAAAAGTTGGCCAGGCGACCATTTTCAAACCCAAGATCACCGGTGATTTGCACCAACGGATACATTTTGGCCACGGCTTGGCCAATTTGTGCGTTCAAGGCCACCAATTGATCCTGGGCCGATCGAATGTCCGGTCGTTGCCGCACCAGATTAGATGGCAGGCTTACGGGCAGCGTCTGCGGTAGTTTTAAGGTTCTTAAATTGAGGTCCGGCAGAATGGCCTGGGATGGAATTCTTCCCAGCAGGGTGGCCAAGGCATGGCGCTGGAGAGCCAACGATTGTCGCAGTGCTGGCATTTGCGCTTGTGTGGTGGCCAGAGTACTTTCCTGATTTACCAGATCCAGGTAGGTAACCGCTCCAAGTTTGTATTGAGACCTGATAATGTCCAGAATGTGCTGTTGGCTGGTAATAAGTGCCTGCCGCACCCTGATCTGTTCATTTAATGCGGCTACCTCGATGGCTGCGGCTACGGTATTGCCTTCCAGCGTGAGATACGCCTCCTGCACGTTATTGCGTTGAATTTGCTGCTGAGCCTTGGCGGTTTTGGAAACCAGCCGGTTTAAGCCAAAAAAGTCAGGCGTGTAGCTCACCTGCACCTGGCCGGTATAAAGCGAAAAGGTGCGGGTCGGGCCGCCGAAGGCTGCACCGCTTTGGCGTTGTCTTTCCGGATTTAAGTCCAGACCAATCTGCGGCCAAAACACACCCTGTACGGAAAGCAGGTTTTCATGGGCCTGGGCCAGTGTAGCCTGGGCGGTTTGCAGCGTGGGGCTTTGCTGGACCGCCTGACGCACCAGATGATTTATTTTTTTTGAACCAAACAACTGCCACCAGTCTGCCATCACGGTTTTGCCATAGGCAAACTGCTGCACTTTTCCAGCTTCCCCGGCTTTGGCCACGCCGACCGTGTGGTGGATTTGCGGTCCAGCGGTATAGGTGTTGGTTTTGGGTGGTTTGGGTACATGCAGCGGCGGTTCAAAGGAACAACCTGCCGTCAGAAAAAGAACCAAGGCAGCAGACAGAGCGACGGAACAAATTTTTACCGAATTTCTAATCATGCAGCCTGTTTCATTACGCGCTCATACCAAGCAGCGTCGAACCGCTCCATCGCGTTGCGACGCCTGCCGACATTAAAGTCCGTTGGTGGCATTTGGGCGCAGCCATTACTGCGGCTGTAACATTTCGCCACTTTAGCAGGGCGGCCCGCAAGCCGCATTGCCGGGTAGTATAGGCATAAACCTTATGAGCTGTCAAAAATGAAGCATTAATGAAGCATTTAAATCTCGAGTAAACATAGGGTTGAGCAATCCGGGTTTGTTAAAGTTGTCTGATACGCACGATTTGTTGATAACATTCTGACGGTGTCAATATATAGTTGTGTGTTGCGTTAATCTTATTGGGAAGCGAAAATTATAAAATGCGGATCGCCCCCCAGTCTGACTGACAGCCATCGCGCCACCTTGGAAAGTTGGACGTGTGGACACAGCAGGTCAGTACGGAATGGATGGGGCGGGTGATTGAATTTTGCATAGCTATAGTGTGGAATTCGGCTGGAAGGAAATAATAATGCAGTCCAATGAGGTCATCCATCGGCGGCGGCTTTTTACGGCCAGTTGCATGGCGCTGGTGGTAACAGCCATGAGCTTCGCAGTGCGTGGCGATATTATGCCGGCGCTGACCAGGCAGTTTCATCTGACACATGAACAGATGGGTTTGATTGCCGGTCCGGCATTTTATGGTTTTACGCTGGCGATGATTTTTGGAGGGCCGCTATGCGATGTTCTGGGCATGGGTACGTTGCTGGCCATAGCATTGGTCGGTCACGCGGCCGGAATATTGATTACCATTTTTGCTACCGGATTTAAAAGCCTCTATACAGGCACGTTACTCATTGGCATTGGCAACGGAATGGTGGAGGCATTCGCCAATCCCCTGATTGCCACTATGTATCCGGAGAAGAAAATCAAGATGCTCAGCCATTTTCATGCCTGGTTTCCAGGGGGCATAGTCATCGGCGGGCTGGCGGCCTTTGCGCTGGGGGAGATAAACATCGGGTGGCAGT
>JAJZKY010000254.1 GCA_021803885.1 Planctomycetota bacterium | reverse complement strand
TGCCCGGATAACCACTCCGTCGCCTGCGCTGTCGCGGCATATCGCGCCTCAAAACTGTATCCCATCAGCGCCTGGATCAGCGCATTCACCACCGCCGCCGCCTGCTGCGGGTTCCGGTCTTCATACGAAATCCGAATCAGCCGCGTCCCGCTCACCGGGTACACCTGTAGATTCCGCTGAAATATCTTCAGTGCCGCATACCGCCGGTTCGGCGCATCGTCCAGCGGTACGCTCAGCGGCTCTAGCGGCTGCCGCCAGAACTCTACCCCCCGTCTGAACAAATACGGCTTGCCCCCAAAATACGGCTTCGTCTTCTCCAGCCCCAGTTGTTGAATCACCTTCAGCGCCAGCGTGTCCGACTTCAGAATGTCCACCTGCGTTTGCAGGGTCACGTCGTAGTCCAGCGCGTCAGACGATGCTCCATTCGCGCCAACCCCCGCCAACCCCGTCAATCCGAGAGGGCTCCTCTGCTCCTTCTGAATCTCAACTTCGCCCGTCGCCTCATACCGCGGCGTCGTAGCCATCCAGTACAGTGTCACCAGCAGCACGCAGCCAGCGCAGATCCCCGCAATCCACTTCCACCGCCTGCCCAGGAAATGCATCACGTCGCGCGGCGTCCATCCCTCGTCCACGCGCACCCAGGTGCCCGCTGCTTCCAACGGTCGCGATTCCATTCCCCGCACTGGCCACTCGTTCTTTGTCATCAGTTCCGCAGCAACACCACTGATCCATCAAAATCAAAGCTGAAGTCCATCTCGCTCAGCCCCATTCCTGTCATCGCATCGCGCAACCGCTTGCGATCCCTCGTCTGAAACAGAAAAAAGCCGCTGCCCCCCGCACCCACCAGCTTGCCTCCCAGCGCACCGCCGCTCTTGCGCGCCGCGCAGTAAATCTCATCCATCGCCGAACTGCTCATTCCCTCTGCGCGCCGACGCTTGCTCAACCAGTGCTCATGCAGCAGCGGACCAAAGTCATAGATCCGCCGGCTCTCGAGCACCTGCTCAATCTCCCGTCCCAGTTGCTTGGTAAAGTGCAGGCTCTTGAGCATCTGAGCATCACCGCTTTCGCAACGGCTGCTCTGTTCCTGCAACAGCACCGACGCGCTCCGCGTGCGCCCCAGGAAGAACAGCATCAGCGAATCGCGCAACTCCTTCAGCGCCTCATCGTCCATCGCCAAAGGACGCAACCGCACCGAGTCATCCTGCCCGTATTCCTGGCACAGCAGCCCGCCATACGCGGCAATGTACTGGTCCTGCTTGCCCGTGGGCTCCTTGAGCCGCTCCATCTCGATTTCAATCGCATTGCGCGCCAGTTGCTCCGAACTCACGCTCTGACGCTTGTGCGCATACAGCGCGTGCATCACGCCAACCGTGAACGTTCCCGACGATCCCAACCCCGTTCCCGCCGGAACGTCGGCCACACTCACAATCTCCAACGGCGTGTCGATCGCATGCATCTCCAGCGCCTCACGCAGCAGCGGATGCCGAATTCTTCTGCGGTCCTCCACATGTTCCGTCTCTGAGTACTTCAGGAAATACCCCGGAAAGAAGCTGCGATTCACCGTGATGTACACGTATTTGTTGATCGCCGCTGAAATCACAAATCCGCCAAACTCCCGGTAGTACGACGGCAGGTCCGTGCCGCCGCCGCCAATCGAAATCCGCAACGGTGTCCGCGTCATGATCATGCGCTCGCTCCCGCCGGTCCAAGATCGCACTCTGCCTGCCGCAGCATCGCTTCCGTTTCACTCAGCCCCGCAAACGAGCCGACTTCATAAAATCGCTCGCGCACTTCATGGCACGCCAGTCCACCGCATTCGATCAGCTCTTGAAACACCAACCCCAGGTCAAACACGCGCCCATCAGGAATCCTCGCAAACGCCTCCGAATGAAACGCCGATATTCCATAGTCAATGTGCGTCAGTCCGGCGCGACGACGTCCCTTTTCATAGCGCACCACGCGTCCGTCGCCAATCTCCACATTGCTCGCATCCCAGCGATCTTCATTCCGGTAAACCGCCATCATGCCTCTGCAAAGCTGCTCGCAAAATGCCTCCCACATCGCACCCAGAGGCGCGGTCAGCAGACTGTCGCCATACATCACCAGGAATTTCTCACCCAGCAATGGCAGCGCGTGCCGAACCGCTCCGCCCGTTCCCAGCGCGCGATCGCCATCCTCTGAGTACCGCACGCTCACACCAAATCGTTCTCCGTCACCGGCAAACTCTCGAACCGACCCCGCCAGGTGGCCGCAGCAAATCACCACATCCCGCACGCCCTGCCCTGCCAGCCATCGCAACTGATGCGCCAGAAACGGCTCGCCCGCCACCGGCACCAGGGACTTCGGCATCCTCTCCGTCAGCGGATACAGACGCGTCGCCCGCCCGCCCGCGAGCAGGGCCAGCGCAGGCATCCCGTCAGTTCCAGAACGTCCGCTCATCTGCCAGTATTTCCATCAACGCCCGCGACATCGCCTCGCGGCTCGAGAGCAGCGGCTCCCACCCCAGCGCCCGAATCCGCTCCGTGCGCAGCCGCACCACCGGTACATCGCCCTTCCAGCCGCGATCTCCACCTGTGTAATCCAACGCTGCCTTTCCCTCCAGGCTCAGGCATCGTAGCGCCATAACGGCAATCTCCTCCACCCGCAACGCATCGGTTGTGGCTACGTTGAACACCGCAAAGCCGCCCTCGGTGCTCTCATCGGCCAGCAACATGGCGTTCACCGCATCCGATACGTGGATGTACGGCTTGCTCTGGTTGCCGTCGCCAAGAATCCGAAGCTTCTCTGAGTCCAGCCTCAACCGTCGCAGAAAATCCAGCCCGACACCGTGCGTCTGCCGCGCACCCACGACATTGCCAAAACGAAACGCGCGCGCAGTTATCCCAAACATCGCGCAGTAACTGGCAATCAGCGCCTCACCGGCCAGTTTGCTTGCCCCGTAGGTCGATATCGGCACAAACGGACCGTCATTTTCCGCTACGGCCGCGTCGCCACGCTCGCCATACACCCCGCTCCCTGACGCGTACCACAACCGCTTCACACCGCAGCGCCGCACTGCTTCCAGCACCTGCTGCGTCAACAGCGTTCCCTGGTAAAAATCAATTTCCGGGTCTTTTGCCGCTCTCGCTATATCAGGATTCGAAGCCAGGTGCACCGCCGTGTCGTGCCCGTTCATCGCCTTCATCAGCAATGGCAAATCCGCCACATCGCCGCGCACAATTCGCAGCCGCGGCTCTATCCGCCCATGCTGCAAATGCCACTTCCGCCCGGAGCTGAAATTGTCGTACACCGTGACCGCCGCGGCTCGATCCTTCAATAGCCTTTCGACCACGTGGCTTCCAATAAACCCCGCCCCGCCTACGACGATGAATCTCCGTCCCGCAGCTGACACTTTCACTTACCCCTGCCGGCGAACGTCTTGTTCCTGATGAGTGTTGTGGTCAACCTATCACCGGCCATAATCCACAACAAATTACTTGCGTCACTTTTACTTCCCGTAAGCTCCGTGTAACTTCTGCCTAACTTCTCTGCAAGCACCCGTTTTAAAGCGGAACAGCGAAGTCACCCGTTGCAAGGAGCGGTGGAGTGCATACTGGCGGTTCGACCCATGCCATGCAAGACGGCACTCTCTTTACCGTCGGTATCCCGGTTCGTTCCGGTATGCCCTGGCTCCGGCGCGCCATCAAGAGCCTCATCGCACAAACCTGTTCTGATTTCGAAGTCCTCGTCATCCTTGACGGCCCGGACCCTGAAAGCCTCGCCTACCTCAAGACCATCCACCAGCTGCGCTTGCGCGTCATGGAACGCCCAGCCCGAGGCCTCGTGCCCACGCTCAATGAACTCCTAGACCAGTGCCGAACACCTTGGCTCGTGCGCCAGGATGCCGACGACATCTCTTATCCCCAACGCATCGAGAAACTGCGCGATGCCCTGCTCACGTACCCGCGCGCTGGAATGCTCTGCTCGCGCGCCCGGTACGACTCTGAGGGTCACGCCGTCGGCTGTTTCCGCTCCTCGCATGGTTCTCCGGCCGCCTTGCGCCGCACCGTGCAGAGCGGCCGGCTGCTCTCGTTTTGTCACTCCAGCGTTGCGCTGCATGTGACCACCGCACGCTTGGTTGGCGCCTATCGCCCCATTCCATTCGCCGAGGACGCCGACCTCTGGTGGCGCATGGCTCTGCTCTGCGACATTCATTCCATTCCTGAGATCCTAGTCGGCTTCCGTCAGAACCAGTCCAGCGTCAGCACCCTCCATCACGACCAGCAACAGACCGCTGGCTTCTACGTACAGTACCTCCTGCTCTCCATGCTCTGGGGGCTGCCGCCGCGCCCTTTCGAAGAAGTACAGAACTCCCTCGCCACCCTCGTTCCTCGACGCTGGTCGCGCGCCAAACTCCTGCTTCGCAGCGGCAACATCGCGCTCGGCGAAAAGCGTATCTTCCCCGCCCTCGCGCATTTTGCCCGCGCCTTCGCGGTCGATCCCCTCTACCTGCTCCAGCGACTTCACGACGAGTTCACCCCGCGTCTGCTCAGCAATGGCCTCCCCCCTGAAACTTTCTGGAGAATCCGGCGATGTCTCTGGAGATGACCTCTTCTGCGAACCCCGTTCCGCGTCCCGCCCGGCTTCATCTCGCCGGAGTCCCCATCGATCGCTTCACCATGCGCGATTCGCTCCGGTGGATTGCCTCCGAGCTCCGCTCCCCTTCAAGGCAAACCCGGCCTCTGCTCGTCATGGGCCCCAACGCCCACATCGTCACCACCGCGCAACGTTCGCCGGAGTTCCGCACCGCTCTTGCTGCCGCTGATCTCTGCGTAGCGGACGGCATCTCCATCCTGCTCGCCGGTCTCATGCTAGGCCAGCCCATCCCCGAACGCGTCACCGGCGGCGACCTCATGGAACAGCTCTGCGCGCTCGCCGCCCGTGAAAATCTCTCCGTCTTCTTCCTGGGCGGCCTGCCCGGAGCCGCCGAGGGCGCCGCATCCGCTCTCGAAGCGCGTTATCCCGGCCTGCGCGTCGCCTTCTGCTGCCCGCCCTGCCGCTTCGAGCACGACCCGGTCGCATTAGCAACCGTATTAGGTACACTTCACGCTGCCGCGCCGGATATCCTCTGCGTCGCCATTGGCGTACCCCGTCAGGAAATCTGGATGAACCGCCACTGCCCCTCACTGCCCATCCGCCTCGCCATCTCCGTTGGAGCCGCACTCGATACCCAGGCCGGCCTCCGCCGTCGTGCCCCAAAATGGACCCATAACCTCGGCATCGAATGGGCCTATCGCCTGGCCCGCGAACCTCGCCGCCTCTGGCGCCGCTACCTGATCGGCAATACGCACTTCGTCCTTCTCGTCCTCGCCGCGTGGTGGCAGCAACGCATTCACCAGCAACCCATGCCCGCCTCAACGGTGCAAGTCCAGCAGGTTGCCCAGCAGAAATGAGGGATTCCATGCAATCATTCCGGCTCAAACTCTTCGCAGACACCGCCGACCTGGCCAGCATGCTGCGCTTCTACCGCCATCCGCTCGTCTCCGGATTCACCACCAACCCGAGCCTCATGCGCAAGGCAGGTGTCGGTAATTATGAGGCCTTCGGCCGCATGGTCCTCGAAGAAATCCCCGACAAGCCGGTCTCCTTCGAAGTCCTGGCCGAAGAATCTTCCGGCATCGAGCAGCAAGCCCGCGCCATCGCCTCTTGGGGGACAAACACATTCATTAAAATTACGGTTACAGATCGTCGCGGCCGATCACTGCTCCCCACGATCCATCGCCTTTCCGCCTCAGGCATCGCGCTCAACGTGACCGCGCTGTTCACCCTGGAGCAGATTGCGTCTGTTCTCCCCATGCTCGACACCGCCCACCCCGCCATTCTTTCCGTCTTTGCGGGCCGCATAGCAGACACCGGACGCGACCCCATCCCCACCCTCCGCGCCGCTCGCTCTATGCTCTACCACTACCCCAATGTCCAACTGCTCTGGGCCAGCACGCGCGAAGTCTTTAACCTTTTTCAGGCAGAGGAAGCCGGCTGCCACATCATCACCATGCCGCCCGACCTCATCGACAAGCTCGCCAACCTTGGCAAAGATCTCAACGCTTTCACCCTTGAAACCATCGAGTCCTTTTACCGCGATGCCGAAGCCTGCGTCGGCGCTTTCGACTCAAACCCGCAGCCGCTGCGCCAGCGTCCAATCCGGGCAAATGCTGTCCCCTGGCTGTAGCACAAGCTGCACTGCGCTCGTCAGATCCTCTACCTGCCACACCGCATGCTGGTCCCACTCCGCTGCGCTGCCAATGCGAATACTCCGCACCCCCGCCGCCGCACCGCATGCCGTATCTGTCGCACGATCCCCGATCATCCAGCTCGCCCACAAATCAATTTCATAGCGGCTCGCTGTTCGGAACAGCCAGTATGGCGAGGGCTTCCGGCAGCGGCATGTCCCACCCAATTCCGCCACGACGGCCCTGGGATGGTGCGGGCAATAACAATAATCCAGAAACCGGATTCCGTGCCCCTCAAAACAGGTCGCCATCGCATCGTGAATTTCCCTGAGCTCCGCCCCCGTCGACTTGCCCAGCGCTTCATTCGGCTGATTTGAAACCAATACAAGTGCAAATCCGGCAGTCTGCAAGCGTGCCAGTGCCGATAGCACGCCCGGCAGCAGGCGAAAGTCGTTCACCCGCCGCGGAGCTTCCCACGCACCCGTGTCACGGTAGAACACATTCGCGTTCAGCACTCCGTCCCGGTCCAGAAACACCGCGCGCCGCATCCTCAACGCACTTGCTCCCAACGTGT
>JAJZKY010000253.1 GCA_021803885.1 Planctomycetota bacterium | reverse complement strand
TTGTTAATTTACAATTAAAAATAGTTTACACTTTGCAACTATTAACATACCGGTGCGTTTGGCTGATCAGACGGGTTGATTGGCCCGCGGTTGAAACCGCGGAAAGCTCGTCCGGGCCAGATGTTAAAAGGAGAATTTTATGTTCTGGCAAAATTCAATGCGGTTTTTGGGTGGCAAGGCAATGGGGTTGAAAATGGGGTTGCTGGCTGGCGCAACGGTGGCCATGCTCGCGGCGGCTCCGGCGCATGCGGGCGTGCAGATCGGTTTTGGATTTTCCATTCCGATCTTCACACCGGTTCCAACGTATGTGCAACCGCGGCCGATTTACTACGCACCGCCGGTGAATGATTATCAACCGGCGTATGCACCAGTTCCGGCACCGGCGGTCTACCCGGCTCCACAGCCGCTGTATTATTCCTCGCCGGCCTATTGTCCGCCGCCGGCGGCTTATCCGGCACCGCGTCCGGTTTTCTATCATCCCATATATCGGCCACGGGTGGTGTTCAGAGGGCAATGGGGTGGATGGCGGCAGCCGCACCATGAGTATCACGCGTGGGGTCACCGGGGCGGCTGGGACAGGCATCGCGATTTCGCCCGGCGGCATGACTGGCATTAAGTCCGCAGGGACTGCGGCACATTGCCGGATGTAAGAACAGAAATACCGGCAATGTTATCTACACGCTCGCCGGTCTGTCGGATGTATTTCCGACGGGCCGGCTATTTTTTCATGGATTGCACAACGTGACGGGCCTGCGCGGCGATGTCGCTCTGCATTCCGCCGAGGTGCCGGACTATGGTGCGCAGAGAGTTTTTCTGCGTGTCATTGGCGGCATGCCGCAACTGGTTATTGAGAAAAGCGGAATCCGCATTAATCTGCAATTGCAGTAATTTCAGCAGTTTCAACTGAGCCGCCGGCGGCATAAGCTGCTGCTTGCCGCCCCCGCCCCCGCCACCACCGCCGCCTCCATTTGGTTTCGGATGCTGCTGCTGTTTGAGGGCGTCGATAATATCCTTAATTTTGGCGATGGCGGAAGTTTGTTCATCGAGCACGGCCTGATTGGCGGTGGCTCCGGCGAGCGTATTGGCGGCAATACGCATATCGTCGATGATCTTGCCATTGAGCCAGGCCAGCAGCGGTGCCGTGCGGGATTCAACCTGACTCAGCGCGGCAAGCTCGGCGATAAGCAACTGCTGGGCGCGGGCAATTCCCACCGCCCGCAACTGCTGCGGCCGGTTCAATATTCCCTGAGCCACCCGCGCTTCACGCAGAGCGCTGGTTTGATTCAATAGCGATTGCTGGGCTTTCAGCATCAATTGATACTGCTTTTTCAAGCTGGCGATCTGATTCTGTCGCTGTTTGTTCCGCACTTTCTCAAGTTGCTTTTGCAGCAACGCCAGCGCCTGTTGCAAATGATGCAAAGCCGTGTTCTGACCGGTTAACGCATGGCTCTGATGGTCGCGCAGCAGCGAACCGGTGGCGCGGCCCATATCGGCTCCGGCCAGGCGCAGCAGTTCGCCAACATGGCCGGATGGATCGACATGATCCGCCTGCGGGGCGGCGGCCAGGGTATCGAGTTGCAACCGGCTTTCACGGTTGGCGGGGGCGGCCAGGGCTGTTTCAGGCGCGTGGACTCCGGCTTGTGTGGTGACGGCGATAAGCGCTTTTTGCCGCAGAATTAAGGCGGAGACAATCCGGATCATGTCCCGCAACTGCCGAGCCAGTTCACGCAGCGATTTATTGCGTGCGCTGTTGAGGGCTTTGAGCATATCACTTAAGCCCTGGTGCGATTGGGCCTGACTCGATGCTCCGGACTGCATCTGATTGTTATTGATCGCACCGGCGGCCAGCCGCATGGCGGAACTGACGGCATCATTCTGCGCGATTTTAGCGGCTTGCGCCAAAGCCGCCGCCAGGGCCGGATTGCTTTTGTTCAAAGCCTGCGCGGCCTGCTGAAGCTTGCTGGCAAGTTGGGCGGCCTGATTGGCCAGGGCGTTCTGCTTTTGGGCCAAATTTTTCAGCGCTTTTTGCAACGCGGCCGGCAGTTGGTTCATATTCATGCCAATGGTTTTGGCGGCCAGAGCCTTGAGCTGGTTCTGGAGCAGTTGCTGGCGTTGGAGCATTTTGCGGGTCTGGGCAACCAGAGCGTCAAATTCTCCCTGTGCGCCCAGGCGATTGAGCAATTCCCGCATGGTTTGCATGGCCTGATTCTGCGCGGATCCCGCTTTCGCGAGTTGCTTTGCGGCCGCAGCGGCGGCATGACGGCGCGTTAGAGCACCGCCACGGACAATGGCATTGGCCGCGGCGGGCATGTTGATCCGCCCGACCTGTCCCATTTTTTCGGTGGCAAGGTGTGCCAATTTCCCGGCGGCGGATTGATCCAGCTTGTTGCGGCGGGCGATGCGATCAATATGCCCCAGCGTGCGCGTGATCTGGTCCGCCCGTGCCGCCTGATCCGCCTGCCGCGAGGCGAGATCAGACAGTGCGGTTTGCTGCTGCGGGGTGGCTTTACCGGCGCTTTTGATGGATTGTTCAATGGCGGCGGTTTGCGCATATGTATTGATCTGCCGCGCCAGCAGCGCTTTGATGGCCCGGCGCACAGATTGCAGGTCCGCGGTTAATTCCGCGGCAATGGCCTGTCGTGCCCGGATCATCACCAGCAGGCGGGCGGATTTTACCAGCGGGTGGCGCTTAACGGCACCACCCGGCAACCTGATCTGATAATTATCTCCCGCCAAAGCCACAAGTTCCACGCTGTCTCCCGGCACGAGGTGCAGTTTTTCCGGGGACCATCGCGTGGTACGGCTGCCCTGCTCAAGCCGGGTTTGCGCATCATAGGCCAGCGTTTGCCACGTCAGTTGCGTGCGGAAAGCGGGTGTGCTGCGGCCCTTCAGGTCGGTGCGAGTTCCGGCTAAAAACAGTCGCGTCAGACCCAGGTCGTCGCTGCCTTGAATGGTCAAATGAAGCGAGCCATCAGGTGTCAGTTCAACGGCATGTTGCGGATGCGCGATGACCACAGTGGGCAGTGAATCCGCAACGACGGATAATTGAATATCTCCTCCCCGACGATTGCGCAGGCCGGACTTACTGATAATCCGCACGCGCCCGGAGATGGATTTTTCCGCCCGCCAGCGGATGGTCATCGCATCAGCCGAACGATGCTCAACGTGCGCCCCAACGGATACAGGCAATTTGCTGACGGCATCGACAAAGGCAAAGCCGGTGCCGTGCGCTGCGGATTGGAGGGGTTGATCAGCGGTGATGGTCATGGTAATGGTGGAACCGCGAATCACACGGACCCGCCGATCAAGAAAATTGATTTTGAAGGTCGGGGCCTTTTTGGCATACGCGGGCGGGGCGATGCTGGCGGTCATGGCGATGATGCGCGGGCGGGGCATTAAATTAATGGTAAGCCACGGTTCACGATGATCATCTCCGGCGATGGGCCGAACTTGAATGGATTTTCCCTGCGGAAGAAGAACCTTTTCATATAAATGTCCGTGTGCCGCCCCCTGCCAGGTCATGAGCTGGGAAGTTACGGCGGCATCGGCACCGCGCACCTGCAGCCACACGCGCAAATCCGGGCTGAAGCCTTTCTTGACCACCGCCCGCACGGTTAACGCCTGTCCCTGCGGCCAAATGGCCGGGGGCTGATGATCGGGCGTATTCCAGAGCAGTTCCACATGCTGGCTTAAGGGCCAGGGGTTGTGGGCCAACGGGTTGACCCAGCGCTGCAATGAAAGCGCGGCATCGGCGGGACATAGAGCGATGACCAGGGCCGATACCAGCACCGCCAGGCCGGCGGCCGTCCACAACCTCAGAACAGGCCGCCAGGTCAGGGCGTTTTTCACCTGCACCGATTGCGCGCTTTGATCGGCATCCAGAATGGCCTTAGCCGCCAGAACATTGAGCCGATCGGTACGGTTTTCCATGAATTCAACGGCAGATTGCAATTGTTCGTGCTGCAGCGATGCGGTATTTTGCAATACGCCGGCGAGAAACTGATCGGGAATGGGCCGCAGCATCCGGGCGATAACATCCCGCCAGAGCAGATAGGCCGTTGCCCCCAGCACAGCCACGAGCAGTATCAGTCGCAGCAGCCCGGGGAAGTGGAAAAAATAATCTCCCAGGGTCAAAATCAAAGCAACCCAAAGCAGTGCCGAAAGCACCAGAGCCACGCCATGGAGCACCAGTGCGGCGCGCAGCGTCCGGCGCAGCTGGCTGATGCGCTGCAACAGGGCCGGGGCTGATGCGGGGTTCTCCATGATGGACGATTCTCCGTGCGAGCAATTCCGCGGGGTGATCAGATCAGCCCCGCGCGTTTTCTAAGTATCCATTCTACCGTCAACAGCAGTATCAGCAGCGCCAGCGCCCAGGGTTTATTCCAAAGCTGCCGCGATTGGCGGATGGCCACTTCCACGCTGCGATCTGGAATCAGCTGCGCCAAGGCCTGCTGCCCCGCCAGCGGCACCACCGCACCGCCCGTGCCGCTGACCATCCGGGCCAGTGCGGCGGGATCGGCGGTCAGTGAGGCAAATTCACGCATGGAAGCGGCAACATCCATCTGCACAGGTTTAACAGCGGCGGGCAAAACGCCGGGCTGGGCCGAGAGCGTATAATGCCCCACCACCCAGGGCGTGACTTCTCCCTCGTATTGCCGCCGCCCGGCGCTTACCGGTGCCAGCATGAGAGTCTGCCGGCCGTTGGCGGAAGTCATCACGATGGGAATCGATGCGGGCATCTGACTGATTAACTGCGGATCACGCACGGAAAGAAAAATGCGATTGCTCTGCCCCACCTGCACGCGCGGTGCCCCGGTACGCAGCACCAGGCTGTGCGCGCCACCGAACACACGCTGGCGGGCCAGTTCACGCATCATTTCCAGCCAGTAGCTTTTATACAACGGTGCGCCATGGTAATAGCGCCAGCGCCAGGTATCCGCAATGGCGGAAAACATGGTGCGGCCGGCACCGTAGCGGCCGAAGACCAGCAGCGGCGCCGGACGGCCATCGATACGATGGCTGGGCAAATCCGCCAGCACGGTAGCGCTGGGTTGCAGGCCGGCGACCGGCTCAAACCAGTACAGCGGCGGCAGATTCGCAACCTGCCGCAGATTCTGGCGCATGCTGTTGAAGAAATGAAACAGCATGCTCTGCCTGCCGATGGCCGTAAGATGCAATTCAAAAGGCGCATTGGGCGGAGGCGCAAGCATCGGATTGTCGGGATTTCCGGCGATAACCGGCAGCAAAGGGGCCAGCGGTGTGTGGCGATAGGCATCCGGGGCGTAATCCGGCCCGGCGATCATGCCCAGACCGCCGCCGTACCGTCCAACAAACCGGAGAATAATTTTCTCCTGTGCGGCGGAAAAATAATCCGGATTGACATCTCCCAACACCAGCACGTCATAACGGTTCATCTCGGCCTGCGTATCCGGAAAGCGGTTGATGGGAATGTTGCCTTCCTGCGCAAAGCGGTTATCAGCCGACAGCAGCAGGCAACTCAGCAACGTGGTTTTTTCGCGCATCAGATCATTTTTCAGGTAGCGGTATTCCCAACGCGGATACCCTTCCACATACAAAATCCGCACTTTGGCCCGTACCACGCGCGTCCACAGACTGCTGGAGGTATTCCCCCGGTGCGTTAATTCATGCGGCAAGGGGTCAACCGCCAGCTTCAGGTGATAATTTCCCGGCTTGGACGGATGAAACATCAGGCTGACGGTCTGCCGCGCCGTGCCGGGACGGATGGTAATGCGGCGGCTGGCCAATTCTCTGCCCCGGTGGTGATCGCCGGTTTGTTCAAACAAACGAACGGTGGTACTTTGCACGGACGTTGCGCCGGTGATATGAAGTTGCGCCGTTACCGCCACCGGATCCTGCACAAAGGCGTGACGGGGGACTTGCGCATTGGCAAACTCGATATTAAACGGCGGATGAATCTGCCCGATGGGCACCGCCAAGACCGGGGTCGCGCCGGCCTTGGCCAGATGCGTAACGAGATTGACCGGTGCCGGTCCGGTGGATCGCCCGTCCGTATAAGCCAGAACGGCGCTGATGGGCCGCCCCTGCAGAGCATTGAATATCCCGGCTACCACGCCGGGGACATCGGTGGCGTTGGCGACCGGTTTTATGCCCGCAAGTCTTTTCAGCAGCGGCTCCAATTGTGCGGGGGAATTGGCCACTCCCAGCAGCCGGGCATGCGTACCGCCGGTAAATATGGCAACACTCTGGTTTTTGGCAATCGCGCCAAGCCATGTTTTGGCCGCCTGATCGAGGCTGAAGCAGGCAACGTCAAAGCGGGTGGGGCGCAATTTGCCTTGCGCCTCCGGAAGCGCCTGCCGCACAGATTCGATGAGTTTGAGTTTGGACGGACTTTTATATGCATCCCGCAAAGTCATGGAGCGGGAGCTGTCCACCCAGACAGCCACCACCGCCGGTCGCCGAAGGGTGTGAATCATGACAAAAATCGGTTTTGCCAGCAGCAACACAACGGTGGCGAGAATGGCGGCGCGGGTTATGGCCATGGCCAGTTTCAGGCCCGCGGTGGCGGTCTGATGCCGATAGCTCCACCAGCCTGCCGCCGCAACGGCCAGCATCAGCAGTATCATCAACCAGGGATGAGCGGTGCCCAAGGCCCAGCGGCCGGTGCTGACGGCAAGAAACGGATCCATTACCGGTAAGACAGGGCTGAATGTCATGGTCGGCTCCCCCGCTTTCCGGCTTTTGCGCCGCCGTGATCATAGCGCGAAAACGCCCGGGCCAATAGCGTTTCAGCCAGCAGTATCAGCAATGCCAGAAGCAG
>JAJZKY010000252.1 GCA_021803885.1 Planctomycetota bacterium | reverse complement strand
ACCAATGCCTTGCGCTCGATACTCTTCAGGAGCGAGGGGTGATGTTTGTAAAACCTGGTGACGATGTTTATGAAGGCATGGTGGTAGGTGAATACAACAAAGACACCGATATTCCCGTGAATGTGTGCCGCGAAAAAAAATTATCCAACATGCGCACCACAGCCAGCGATAAGAATATCATTCTCAAGCCGCCTCGTGACATGTCCTTGGAACTGGCACTGGAATACATCGAGGATGATGAATTGGTGGAAATTACGCCCAAAAATATTCGCTTGCGCAAGCGATATCTCAAGGAAAATGAGCGAAAACGGATGAGCCGCAGTGACGCGGCCTTGGAGGCGTCCGGCGCGTAAACCTGCACCGGTCGGACACTTCAGCTATTGGAAATAATGAGTGCATGACGCGCATTGATGTCCACAATCACTTTCTGCCGGCGGCCGACGACGGCTGCAAGACACCGCTGGAGTCCATCACGTGTCTTCGTGCGTTCTGGCATCGAGGGTACACTAAATTTTTTGTTACGCCGCATACCGGAGCGCTGGAATTCGGCGATCTCAAACCCATTGATGTCACCAATCGGCTGGAAACGCTGCGAAAATTTCTGGTGGCCGACGGCATTGACGTGCAACTGCGCCCGGGCGGAGAGTTGCGGCTTTCGCCACGGATTCTCGCACTGCCCGATACCTCGCGCATTCCCACCTTCGGCTTTAACACCTCTTATGTATTGGTGGATTTGTGGGAGCCAGACTGGCCATGGTGGGCCGATGAGTGCGTTGACTGGCTTCAGGCACACGGCCTCACCGTGATCCTCGCCCATCCAGAACGAATGGATAGCCTCAGATTGAATCCGGATTTTATTGACCAGCTCGCAGATCGCAACATTCTGTTTCAGGGCAACTTAGGCCCACTCGGCGGATCTGAAGGCGAAGATGGCCGTGGCCTGGCGGAACGCTATTTGCTGGAACATCGGTATTTTATGCTCGGCTCGGATTGCCATCGGCCAGACCATTTACCCAGCCGGTTGGGCGGCCTGCGCCGCGCGGTGGAACTCGTTGGACAAGACAAGGTCGATGAACTCACCATCACCAATCCCGGGAAGTTGTGGGTCTAATGCCCTTAGCATATTTTTCCCTTTTTCCTGGCCGGGCCGTGGCCCATGGGGCTTGGGCCGATCCAGCGTTCGTCGGCTGGTTCGCTGGCGGGTTGATAGCGGGAATCTGACGACATTCGAATACGATCTCTGCTGGTGTTGTCCAGCGAGCAATGAACGGTAAAAATCGAAAAAATCAGCACGTCCCCGGCTCTGAATTCGGCGGTTAGCCAACGTCCACCCGACGGACTGCCGGCGGCCACCGACTTTCGTATTTGATTAGGATTGCCCATAAGGGAACCACCGGTACCCCAAGCTTTGCCCCACTTTTTTGCATCCGGCTTGTTTTCACAAAAGCTGTCCACATCCTGTGCGCCATACGTTCGCTTGAGCCTCTGGTTATTATGAGAACCTTCCAACACCATCAGTCCGCCAAGCTCAAAAGAGACATCTCCGATGGGCGTCCATGCTGTGTATAAGTTGTGCGTTCCCCGGTTCATGTAGACGCTGTCACAATGCGACGGAGTTCCGCTTCCGGGGCCAATGGCCCGAAACCAGGTGAAATCATAGTGGCGAACGGACGCGCCAAAAAACGCTTCAAAAAAGGCCATCATGGGGCCGGCGTACAGCACCTTGTCCAGTGCGGCGTTGTGCAAGGCTAGTTCCGGCATGAAAGTGCAAGCCTTGCCTGGCGTGATAATCGCTTCCATCGGGTCAGTCCCAGCCCGGAGGAATCCCGATTCCACCAGCCGACGGACCACTTCAGCCCGCGCCGCAAGCACTTCGTCGCGATGCAACAGCCCTGGCAAAAACAGATAGCCATCCTGGGCCATTCTTTCGCGCAGGCCGCCGGGATTGTCCAGCAAGTCAGTGGAATTTCTCAAATAGCCAAAGCACTGCGGCGCGGTATCAATAACTACTCCACCGGAACGCATCGCTGACATCCCGTGGCTTACCTCAATCGTCGTCATGATGGAACCCTTTCAATAAATCTTGTGGCGCATGCTAGCACCCGCCACCAACCTATTATGCTGGAGGTGCCGCCAACAATACCATGGCTGTTTTGGACACAAACATGTATAATATGGTGAGTCCTGTTGCAAGAGACCCATCATGGAAAATGACAGCCAAGTTACCTGGAGCAACATTCGCCATCAAAAGCTTGGCCGTGTTACGTTGGCGGGCTATGTGCGTAAAGGTGCGGGTGCCGGTTGGGATCGCATGCGTATTTTGGGCAGTTATGCTCTCGTCTATTTGCACAAGGGAAAAGGGTTGTATGAAGATGGAGCCGGCGCCAAAAAATTACTTCAGGCCGGAGATCTGATTATCGTGTATCCGGATTTACCGCACCGGTATGGCCCGCGCCCCGATTCCTCCGATTCGTGGAACGAGTTTTATGTGGTATTTGACGGCCCCATTTTTGATTTGTGGCACGTTGAGAAGTTGCTTAGCGAAACAGTGGTTCACTTGGAACCTCCGGATTACTGGCTGCCCCGCCTGACCCATACGGTGGAAAACAAAACCCCATTGGAGGCCATGTTGGCGGTCCAGGAATTTCTGGTCCAAATGACGCAAAGTGCCCAGGCCAATTCTTTGGCCGCGAGTTGGCTTCGCCAAGCGCAGGCTCTCCTGGAGAGCTTTACGCTTGCGAATCAAATCGATCTGATTGCCGTAGCCAATGCCATGGGCGAAACTTACGAAACGTTTCGCAAAAAATTCAGGCACCTTGCAGGCAGGCCACCCGGGCGTTATGCGTCGGAGCGGGTCATCGCCCGCGCCTGCTCAATGTTGCGGTCCCATGCCCAGTCTTTGACAACAGTCGCCCGCGATTGCGGCTATTGCGATGAGTTTCACTTTTCCCGCAGGTTCAAGCAAATAATGGGCCTCACGCCTAGCGCCTATCGACGGCAATTTCAACGTCCCTGAGCCGGCATTGGAATCGCGCCAGACGGTGCCGCCGGCCTCCTTGGCTATGGGCACGAACGCACCAATTGGTGTATCATCACACTCATCACCGTGGCCGGTGAATCCGGTGGCAGCGGTCGTTCTGGAGAATGTCTTGCAAATGCAGGATCGGATCGGAATCATTGGTGGCTCTGGCCTGGGAGATTTGCTCCGAGGAACCGGCGCTGGCGAAGCGGTGGAGATGGAAACGCCGTTTGGTCGTCCAGCCGCTCCTCCGATCCTCGGTGATTGGGACGGCGTGCCAGTTGCTATTCTCTCGCGGCATGGCATGGGCCATCTGTTGAATCCAACGCAGGTACCGTATAGGGCCAATATCTTCGCTCTTAAAGCCCTCGGGTGTCGTTGGATCATCGCCTCTGGTGCAGTAGGCAGCCTGAATGAGTCCATAAAACCGCAAGATTTGGTGCTGGTCGATCAGGCCATCGATCGAACGGTGCGGCGGGCCGGAACATTTTTTGAGCAAGCCGCCGTGCATGTGGAGTTTGCGGAACCTGCCTGCCCGGTCCTGCGTCAAATAATCATGGAGACCTCTCATAACCATTTACCATCGCTGAAAGTGCATGATCGTGGAACGTACCTTTGCATGGAAGGCCCCGCATTTTCGACTCGCGCGGAGTCCATGCTGCATCGTAGTTGGGGCGCGGACGTAATCGGAATGACTTTAATGCCCGAGGCAAAATTGGCGCGCGAAGCAGAAATCAGTTATGCGGCCATCGCCCTGGTCACTGACTACGATTGTTGGAGGCCACATCAAGCTGGTGCCGGAAAGCTTCAATTACTTGAAGAAATTATCGGCCACCTTCAGGCTGCTACCGGCAATGCCATGGCTCTGATCCGGGCGGCCTTGCCACACGTGTGGGCCAGACGACATGAGCAATTCCCAGCGCATCGGGCGTTGGAATTGGCGATTTGGTCCGATAAATCCCAAATACCGCCCCAGTCGCGGGATACACTCAAACTGCTCTGGGGTCGCTACTTTCCGCAAGTGCTGAAAAAATGAACCGGCGTGAGCTTGAAGCGGTTAGGATAAGGTGCGCATGACACAGGACAAAATCATAACTTCCGTACGCCAGGTACCAGCCGCAAGAAGATACGGGGCCGGAATTGTGGCCACATTGGCCATTGTCCTCTTAGCTAAGGTGCTCGCTGCGGCCGTGTCAGTCCATGGCCAAATCTTGATCAAAGTAAATCCGGGTGGCCCCATGATTCGGGCTATGCCGCCGGTCGTTCGGGGTACCCAGCGTACTGGTGGTAAAAGCAATCCGACCTTTCGCCTCGTGCAGGTCAATGATTCCTTTGGAGCTGCGGATTTAATGCGCAAGGCTCGTCGGCTGCTTAAGAGCGGACACACCGCTTCGGCCATGCGATTATTTCAAAAAATTGCAGATCAATATGGCAACAAAGTCATCTCCAAATCCGGCGGCTTATACGTCACGATCCAGAGCCGCGTTTGGTCCATTCTGCTGGCATTGCCTCCCGCGCAGCTTTCCGTTTATGACCAGATTTACGGCCCCGAAGCGCAGGCCAAAATACGCGCCGCCATTCAAAACCATAACTTAAACCATTTGTTGCAGCTCGGACGTCGATACTTTCCGTCACATGCCGCGGCTTGGGGCCTTAACATCGGGGCATCCTGGCTCTTCGAGCGCGGTGACTTTGCTGAGGCCGCCCAATTGTGGGTGGCGCTGCTGCAGCACCCGGGCCTAACCGCCCGTCGGCCAATGTTGCTGTTTCGCGCTGCACTCGCGGCTCATTTGGCCCAAGAAGACAATCTCGCCTCGCAGCTCGCAGCGCATCTGTCTCGACGTTACCCCAAAGCGATGGGCATGTTTGGCGGCCGATCTATTAATCTCGCCGCCACCCTGACCGCCGCCTGTGCAAAAAAAAGTTGGCTCTCTGCCACAATAAACCGTAACCTCGGTTGGCCCACCTTCGCAGGCAACAATCAGCGAAATCGTGTTGCCCAGTCGCACAGCGTTCCCGGAGCCATGTTATGGACGCACACCCTGGAAC
Source organism: Planctomycetota bacterium (assembly GCA_021803885.1). The sequence continues at coordinate 1,733 of JAJZKY010000252.1, read as the reverse complement.
CATCAGCAGCAGGCCTAAACCCCGCCCAACAAGCACAATTGCGTCAGCAACAAATTCAGATTTTTTCATTGAATAACGCCAACACCTGGCTCAACGGCAATCCGCAAATTATGTACGCCTTTCCCACCGCCGGCATCGGAACCTTATATGTCAATACGGCCACGCAGATCATCGCTCTCAATGAGGCTTCAGGTTTTGTCCTGTGGCGCTATCCTGGTTCTGCATCGCCCAACCAACTCGGTAACCGTGTTAGCATGTTGGCATCATCCGTGGACCACCTGGAATGCGCGCTCGCCGGCAATAAACTCTATAGCGTGCTGCCCGCCCAAGGCCCACAAGTTTTTAATCCGTATGGCTGGGGGGGGCTGCCGGCCGTGCGCCTTGTCTGCCTGAATCGGCGCAACGGTCGCCTCGTTTGGAGTCGTCTTTCCAGCACCTTGGCGCCACCCGGTGTCAATGGAACCTTCTCCCTGATGACCTCGCCTATGGTGCAGGGCAACGGCCTGTATGTTTTAGCCTGTGCTGCGCCCATCAACGTGGCGGAACGGCTGTTTTTGTTGCGATTAAATAGACATACCGGCGCGGTCATTTGGCGTGAATATCTTTGTTCCATAGCGTCGCGCGGATACGGACCGCCCGCCAAAGTGAATGCGGTGCTGTCCATGGCTGGAGGCGTGGTCAACGTGGTCACAGGATTTGGGGCCGATATGGCCATCGATGCCCGCCTTGGCAAAATAATCTGGCTCCACTTAACCCCCCAGCCGCCCGTCGAGCAAAATCAGATGTACTTCAACGGGATCGTCAACCGGACCGTCCCCTGGCAAGTCAACGCTCCATTGATCTATCACGGCCTGCTGATCACCTGCAACTCATCCGCGGCCCATTCGCATATCTACGTGTATGCCAGATCCACCGGCCGGATTGTCAAAGCCATCGCCTGTCGAAATCGCTCGCGGGCCTTGATGACTATCGGTGTTATTCACCATCAGCTTATTGTTACAGGCCGACGGGTTAAGGCACTCCATCTTCCCACTGGAACAGTCGCGTGGCGGTCTTCCCCAATTGCCCAGTTCGGCATTCTCATGGCCCGGCCGGTGTTGACCTCGCGTTTCGTCTACTTGCCGCTTAAGCAGGGTTTGCTGCGCGTGGCGGTGGGCACTGGAACCGCACAACCCCTGATTCCGTGGCCCGCGGCAGGCAAAGACAAGCCGGGCGTACCGGGCAACCTGCTGGTGACCCGCCAGGAAATTGTGGCCGTCAATGACAATACCATCACAGCTTACGCACGCTGGAAAACCGCCCTGGCCTATGATCTTTCTCAAATCAAACGCCACCCGAATGACCCCCTTACCTACCTGACACTCTCAGCCATCGCCTTTCGCACCGGCCACGGCTCTTTGTCCCGCCAGATGATGCAGCAGGCCGCCGCACATGCTATCGGCGCTGCCCGCCCGGACTTGGCCGCCTTGGACCGCATCTTTCATCTCACCATGCGATTTGCATATTTGCTCCGCCACAACCCCGCCCGCCGACAACAACAATTGTCGTTATTTTATTATCGCATGGCCAGCCTGACTGCCCGATCCGATCGCCAACAAGTGGCCTGGCGCATGGGCCAGGCCGAATCCTACATCAAGTTGTCCGATGCTTCCCACGCTCTCATTTTACTCCAGCAGATTCTAGCCCGTCGCGACTATCGCAATGCACCGTTGGCTCGGCGTAACGGTGCATTG
>JAJZKY010000251.1 GCA_021803885.1 Planctomycetota bacterium | reverse complement strand
AGTCTGCAGGAGTTGAAAAACCTTAAGGAACGGGTATCCAAGCTTGAATCAACCGCAGAAAACGATCGCGAATGAAACGACGGTATCGGGTCGCGGCCTCTTTACGGGGTGCGAAAGCCAAGCCGTATTCTCTCCCGCGCCCGTGGGACATGGGGTGGTCTTTGTCCGCACCGATCTGCAGCGCCCCGTGCGTATGCCGGCGTTGGTGGAACACCTTACCAAGCGGGCCCGGCGCAGTACCCTGCGCAGCGGACCGGATTCCATTGAGACCATCGAACATTGCATGTCGGCGATTGCAGGCCTCGGCATCGATAACATCCAGATCAGCGTCTCCGGCGGAGAATTGCCCGGAGTCGATGGGTCGTGCCTGCCCTATGTTGAGGCGCTGGAAAAGGCCGGCATCGTTGAACAGGAGGCCGACCGCCCCTATCTGCGGATTACCGAACCGCTCGATGTGACCGACGGCTCGGGCACCCTGATCGCCACCCCGCCTGCCGGTGATGAATTTCAGATCATCTTCGATCTGGATTACGGTGCGGGAACCGTGATTGGGCGCCAACTTTACTCCTACCGGCTCGGTCCGGATTTCAAAGAGCAGATCGCCCCCGCCAGAACGTTTGTACTGGAAGAGGAAGCCCAGATGCTGCGCAGCCGCGGGCTGGGCCTGCATCTCAAACCGGGTGATGTGGTGGTGGTCGGCCCCAACGGACCGATCGGAACCGACTTCCGCTTTGCCGACGAGTGCGTGCGGCACAAAGTGCTGGATCTGATCGGGGATCTTTATCTGCTGGGCTGCCCGATTCGCGGGAGGATTGTGGCCTACAAATCAGGCCATGCGCTCAACCACGCTCTGGTGCGGCGGATGCGGGCCATGCTGGATTCCCAGCACAACAGCGAACTGCTGAAAAAAAACGCCGTTGTCATGGATATCCGAACCATCAGCAAAATTCTGCCGCATCGCTATCCCATGCTGCTGGTTGACCGCGTGATTGAAATGGACGGAGATCGACGGGCTGTAGGTATTAAAAATGTCACGGTCAACGAGCCGTTCTTTCAGGGACATTATCCCGGCCAGCCGGTGATGCCCGGAGTGCTGATTGTCGAAGCCATGGCGCAGCTTTCCGGATTGCTGCTTTCGCATAAACTGGAACATACCGGCAAGGTGGCCTTGCTGATGTCGCTCGATAAGGTCAAGGTGCGCCGCCCCGTGGTGCCGGGCGACCAGCTCATCTTGGAGGCGGAAAATATCCGGGTCAAAGCCCGCACCGGCCATGTGCGGGCCGGCGCCCGCGTGGGCGACCAGCTTGCCGCCGAGGCGATTATTAAATTTATGATTGTTGACGAGGTTCAATGATCCGGTTAATCGAGAAGTATGATGTCTGAACCTGCCGATACGCATCGCATTCATCCCACTGCGGTTATTGAATCCGGAGCTCAGCTTGCCCCGGATGTAACGGTGGGCGCCTATGCCTGGATCGGAGCCAACGTGAAGCTCGGCCCGGGATGCGTGGTGAGCCATCATGCCTGTATTGATGGGGATACGACCGCCGGGGCGGGAAACAAATTCTTCCCCTTCTGCACCATCGGAAGTATTCCGCAGGACCTCAAATACCGCGGCGGCCGATGCCGCCTGGAAATCGGCGATCATAACACGTTCCGCGAATATTCCTCGGCCCATGTCGGTACGGAAGATGGAGGAGGCGTCACACGCATCGGCTCACGGAATCTCTTCATGGCCGGCGCTCATGTTGCCCACGACTGCATCATTGATCATCACTGCATTCTGGCCAATAACGTTCTGCTGGCGGGCCACTGCCACCTGCAGGATTGGGTGATTGTTTCCGGTGCATCGGCGTTGACGCATTTTGTATCCGTCGGGCGGCACGCGTTCATCGGCGGGGTGCTGGCCATTGTCCACGATGTGCCCCCGTACACCATGTACGGTGGAGCACCTCCGGCGGTGCGCGGAATCAATCGCGTCGGTCTTAAGCGGCGGGGATTTTCGCCCACCGTCATGCAGGCGCTCAAAGATGCCTATCGCATAATCTACTGCCAGGACATTCCCGCAACGGTGGGAATCCGTCAGGTGCGTGAGAAATATCCCCACCAACCCGAGGTGCTGGAACTGGTGGATTTCATTGAACGATCGGCACTGGGGAAATCCGGCCGATATCTGGAATCCGTCCGAAGCCCGAAAACACCCCCGAATGGTGATGGCCAAACATCGCGAGAAGGAAATCCGGCCGATGGTGAATGAATCCGCGCCCGTGGATGTAGCCGTCATCGGTGCAGGACGAATGGGCCGCCATCACGCACGCATCTATTCGGTCATGCCGGGGTGCCGGCTGGTTGCCGTGGTGGACAGTGACGAGAAACGCCGTGCGGAGCTCGCCGCCACCCATCGGTGCCGTGATTTTGCCGATGTCAGTTCGATGCTCAGTGCCGGAATCCGCCCCATGGCCGCGTCAATCGCAGCCCCCACCGTCCACCACCGGGCCATCGCCGCCGAACTTTTTGACGCCGGCATTGATACCCTGATTGAAAAACCACTCGCGCCGACGGCTGCGGATTGTCACGCGATTATCGAACACGCGCACCGCTGCGGCCGCATCTTACAGGTGGGACATTCCGAGCGATTCAATCCGGTGGTGAGGGCGCTGAGCCGGTACAGGCTTGAGCCGCATTTCATTGAGGTTCAGCGTGTCAGCCCCATGACCTTTCGCAGCATTGATATCGGCGTGGTGCTCGACATGATGATTCACGATATCGATATTGTCAGCCATTTTGTGGGCGCTCCGGTGAAATCCGTGGCCGCTGTGGGTGTATCGGTGATTTCTGATTTCGAAGATATCGCCAATGCCCGGCTGGTCTTCACCAACGGATGCGTCGCGAACCTCACTGCATCGCGCCTGGCAACCAAGACCGAGCGTAAAATGCGGCTCTTCAGCCGGGATATGTATGTATCGGCCGATTATCACAAAAAGGCAGGCGTGGTCATTCGGCGCACCGCCAATCAGGATCAGCTCGATCATCTGAAAGCCAAAATCCGCAGCGGCGAAGTTGCCGAACTGGCCGACCTCGACTACACCGAACTGGTCAACTACGAACCGCTCACCATTGAAGATCGCGAACCGCTGCAGGTGGAGCTTGAATCATTCTTACACGCCGTACAGACTCGTTCCATGCCTGAGGTATCGGGCGCTGACGGTCTGCGGGCTGTGGATATTGCGGAAAAGATTACCGAATCCATCGCCGAACATGCCTGGCAATCTCAATCGGCGCTCGGCGCAGCACCGCCATCGCCATAAAGATTTAATCCGTTAATTTCCGCCCGAAAAGCCGACCGGCATTGGCGGTTGTTATGTCTGCGACCTGCGCTGGCGTTACCCCGCGTAGCACGGCGATATGCTCCGCCGTGTGAACGACGAACGCCGGCTCGTTAATTTTAATACTTCGCCTTGGTACTGGCGATAAATAGGGAGCGACGGTTTCCACCAGCAGGCGGTCGTCCGGAACCGCTCGGCACGCATCGGCCACGTGGGCGGCATTTTTGTAGGTAACAATGCCGGTAAATCCGATATACGCCCCGAGATCAAGCCACGTCCTGACCTCCGCCACGCTGCCAGTGAAGCAGTGCACGACAAAATCCCTGGGCCGGTGGTTACGAACAATGGCCGATGCATCGTCATGGGCATCACGCACATGGAGAATCACCGGAAGATTCAATTCCGCAGCCAAAGCCAGCTGCGCTTCAAATACGCCCGCCTGCACGTCACGAGGTGCGGACGCATGGTGATAATCGAGGCCGCACTCTCCCACCGCCAGGATTTTGGATTCCTGTGTGGCATGTTCCCGCATCCTGACGATAAAGTCTGCCGACACCTCGTGAGCGTGATGCGGATGCACCCCCAAGGCGCCAAAAACACCCGCAAACCGTCGAAGCTGCTGCAACACCTTCGGATGATCGCCAGCATCCGTACCGATGGTGATCATGCGGGTGACACCGGCATCCGCAGCGCGGGCCACAACGGCTTGCGCCTGCTCGATCAATCCGGGGTAGGTCAGGTGGCAATGCGTATCAATAAGCATACAGGCATCTTACCGAAAGCGGCTCTACCCCGCATCTGGCCGGATTCTCTGCGGCACACACTGCCCGGCGGTTTATCCAAACATTAGCGGTTTGCTCATCAAACGATAGTTGCGGTCGGTTAATCTTTACTCCGTCAGACCCGCGCCGTGTGCAAAGCCTGATCGCGAAGATCAGAAAATGCCCGGAGCGGCCTGACGGCAGGCGCACTCGGCGCTGCATGCCTTAGCTTAGTCCATCACACCTCTCTTCCGCCGGGAGCTGTCGGTTTGCCGACAGTTCCTTTTTTTTTCCTCGCCCAAGCATTACATTGCGTGAGCGGCGATTAGATGCTCCGCGTTTTTTCAGCATCTGGAGGATGTGCAATCAGGATCCATTCCGATGGCACCTGATGAAACATAGGATGGCAACGGCTGAATAATGGCCTGAAATTCGTCCGTGGCCGTATGATCCGTAAAAAGGCGTGCCGATTACCCATACGGTAGCGGCTCCGGCAATACGAGGATTATCTTGATGGTGGCCATAAGGATCACTCGGAGTATGACCAAACTGGTGGCAACAGTTGCGGTGCTGCTGCTCACCGGACCGCTTTGGGCCGCACTGCCGCATCTCGACGTTTCATTTAAATCCGCCCGTGCCTGGGTCAGCGGAAACGATCTGATCGTGACCACGGGTCGAATCGAGCGCCGGTGGCGCTGGACCGGACGCGGTTTTCTGACCACATGTATCACAAATCTGCGCCACCATCATCAATGGAATCACGCAACACCCGATGCCTCCGCCGACTGGGCCTTTCCGTCATTGACCGGCGGCGGCAAACTGATTTCTCTCCGGGCGCATGAAGGCAACGATCAGCGATTTACTTCCGCCCATCTCACCGTGCAGGCCGTTATCGTCTATCCCCGGAATAATATCGCCCTGCGCTATGTGATCTGGGCTTTTCCCGGTGTATCCGGTTTACGCACGCAGGTGCAGGTGCGACGCCTGCACACCACCGTATTGGCAGCCGACCACCCGATGGATACACGCGACAACTACGTATCGCCCGGTGTGGTGGATCGCGTGCCCGTCAATCTTGCGGGAAAGATCGTCACATGGATCGGCTACTACGCCGACACCCAACGTCGCGATAAACCCGGTACACCCATTCTCCGTACGCAACGGAATACGTCGGCCGCTGCGCATGGTAAAGTCATGTGGGCCAGTGTGGCGGACATAAGCGATCATCATGGCAACGGCCTGATCATGGTCAAGGAATCGCACAAATGTGTTAATACTCCCCATCTGGGCGCAAATACGGGATGGTTTCAATGGAATCGGCACGGCCTGGCAAATACCGGCACCGGCTGGTTTCTCCACGATGTGCACCATTCGACCTATCACGACTGTTGGGCGAGTTGGGTCATCGTCTACCACGGTAATGGGTTGGCGATGCAGCACGCACTTAAACGCTTCGACCGGACGCGCTTCCCCATTCATCCCCGGCAGGATATCTACATCATGACCAATACCTGGGGCGACGAAGTGGCTCGCGGCGCTCGCCTCAATAATGTGCTCAAGGAAATCAAAAGTCAGGCGAATCTCGGCATCGATGCACTCGAGATTGATGGCGGCTGGGAACGAAAACGCTACAACCGCCGACCGTCATGGCGGCCGGTATACCCCGATGGCTGGAAAACCATCCGCGCCCGTGCGGCCAGGGAGGGAGTCAGGCTTGGATTATGGTGCTCGACGGCCTGCCCGTATAAGGACATGGCATGGAACTACGATCACGGTGGATTCAGATACTTCAAAATTGATTTGGGTGTTTTTCCGCGTATGCGCGACGTTGCGCGGGTAACAGCTCGTGCCCGCCGCCTGATTCTTCTCAGCCACCATCGCGTAAGCATCAACTGGGATATCACCGAAAAGTCGCCCCGGATCGGATATTATTTTGGACGCCAATATGGCAATATCTTTCTGGAAAATCGGCAGACCCAGCAACCCCAAAATGTCATCTATGTTCCGTATCTGGTATTGCGCGATGCCTGGCAGGTGGCCAAGTATGTCAATCTCAATGAATTTCAAATCCCCACGTCGGATGTGGATTTGGTCAGTCGCACTCTATCCGACGCATGGCGCTACACCAATAGCTATTGCTTTATGCAAACCATCATGGGATCACCGATCTTCTTCACGCCGACGCATCTTTTTACCCCGGCCACACGCCAAAAAATTCGAAAATTGATCGCCGTCTACAAGGCTCATCGATCGGCTATGTATGCCGGGTATGTTTTCCCCATCGGCAAACTGCCCGACAATGCCACATGGTCGGGATTTCAAAACCAGAATTTTCGTACCGACACCGGCTTTATCACACTTTTTCGGCAGGTGAACAATCACCATGAGCACCATAAAGTGGCCTTGGATTTCGTGGCCCGCCGGACACTGACCATCACCAATCTGCTCACCCGCACAGAACGCACCGTTCATGTTCCGGCCTCAGGAAAAGTAAATTTTACCATCCCGACGGCACCGGGATTCCTCTATCTTCAATACAAGGTGGCAAGCGGCAAATAATACTGATCAGAGGCCGTTCGTCCGCATCGCCACGTGATTCTCTCAGGCAAAACGCCCTGTGCACTCCGCCAGAGCCGATCATTGGGGGTTTCGCTGCCCAATCGGTCTCCTGTTACCATAAGCATCGGTATTGAACGCCGCATTGAATTTTTGGTGC
>JAJZKY010000250.1 GCA_021803885.1 Planctomycetota bacterium | reverse complement strand
TCAAGCGGGTGAGTCTGGCGCGGGCATTGGTGCACGATCCGGCACTGTTGATCCTGGACGAGCCGGCAGCCGGGCTTGACCCCAGGGCGCGGATTGAGCTGCGGGAACAGTTAAAAACGCTGGCAGCAAACGGCAAGGCCATTCTCATCAGTTCGCATATTCTTACGGAATTGGCGCCGCTGTGCGCGGGAGTAGCGATTATGGAGCGGGGCCGACTGGTCAAGGCTGGGCGTCTGGATGAGCTTTATCGACTCCATGGGGGCGCCGATGGCAAGGCTCAGCGGGTGGTGGCGATACGGGCAGCCGGTGACGAGCGGAAACTGCGGGAGATGCTTGAGCAAATGCCGGGGGTGACGGAAGTGGCGCCGGTGGGAGGCTTTGTGCAGGCCCGGGTTGCAGGGGATGAAAGGGTCTGCGGTGAATTGTTGGCGGAACTGCTCAAGCGGGGCTTGCAGATCCTTGAATTTAAGCAGGTTAACACGGGGTTGGAGGATCTATTCATGAGCGTAACCAAAGGGGACGTGCAATGAGGGTGCTTGGCAATATGGCGCGCTTCGTGGATGACCGGATCAATCCCGTTTTGGTGAAGGAACTGCGCCAGGCTGTGGAGTCCAGTTTTGTCGCGGTGATGCTGCAGGTGTACCTGGCGATTGAAATTCTGGCGATCATGCTGGCGGTGCTTTTCGATCAGTCTCTGAAAACCAGCCTGAATGCGGGCGAGGGGGTATTTACGACCCTCAATGCCATCTTGCTGGGCACGTGTCTGCTGTTTGTGCCGGCCTACGCGGGAATTCGCCTGGCTGCGGAACGAGCGGATCAGAATGTCGATTTGATGTTCATCACCACCGTCACGCCCGGTGCGGTGATTCGGGGCAAGATGCTCACCGCCCTGGCTATGACCCTGCTGGTCTTTAGTGTATGTGCGCCGTTTATGATGATGACGTATCTGTTGAGGGGCATCGACATACCCACGATCGCTTTTATACTCGCGACGGATGTGGCGGTGGTAGCGGCCAGTGTGGCCGGCGCTTTATTGATAGCGGCGTTGCCGCTGCGCTGGCCGATGATGCTGCTGTTGGCGATTGTTATGCTGGTCGGCATGGTGATTGTATTTTGGTTGGTGACCGTCGCGCAGAGTGATTTGATCGTGGTGGGTGTGGGCAGCCAGATGGGGTCGTGGAATTTTTGGGCGCCGACGTTGGCGTTTTTAGGGTTTATTATCGCGGGGTGCGGGCTGCCGCTGTTTTTGGCCCAGGCAGCCTTGGCGCCGCCGGCATCAAACCGGGCACGCCCGGTGCGCGTGTATGCGACGCTCATCTGGGCGTTGACCGGGGAAGCATGTGTACTGCTGACACATGCGTACCCCGCCCCTGCGGTTTTTCGGGACTTCCACTGGCCCCTTCTACAGGACTGGGCGGGTGTTTCCATTGGCGCCTTGACGGTCGGGTTGATTATTGCCGGCTGCGAGCGCGACGAATGGGGATTGCGGCTGCGTCGCACGATTCCGCGTTCTTGGGTGATGCGCCCCTTATGGCTGGTCTTCAGCAGCGGATCTTTAGGCGGGCTGTTGTGGACATGCCTGATGATTGCCGGAACGTTCGCGGCGCTATGGTGTGGCACTCAGGCTCATCGTGAGCTTCTACCTCACGTCATCCGTCAAATGCAGGGCGACGTGGGTTTGGTATGCACGGTTTTGGCATACGTGCTCGTGGGCACGCTGCTGCGCGATCAGGTGTTTCGGCGCAAAACCAAGACGGTCTTGGTTGGCGCTCTGGCGCTGCTGCTGATGGCGGCCGGCTCGCTTATTCCCATGCTGATCGCGTTTTTTCAAAACCCCAATAGCTGGCAAATCAGGCGCGTCCCGTGGCTGTTTCTTAATCCCATGGCGGCGATGACTTCGAACACGTCAGGGACGGCGGCCGGCGCCATTTACGCGGTTACGGCCGCCGTGTGGTGCGGAGTCATGGTGGTGCTCAACGTGCCGTGGGCTGCGCGGCAGGTGCGGGCCTGCCATCCACCCACGCCCATGGAAAGCATGCCCTTGGCATCGCCGAAGAGCGTATAATGCAGGTGGTGGCCGGCGCACTGACAGAAGCAATGCGAGATTCAATATGAATGGACGTGAACGGGTTTTGGCCATGATGGCCGGCCAGGCGGTGGATCGTCCGCCGCTGATGCCTGTCAATATGATGTTTGCCGGCGACTTTATCGGCGCTCAATATCGCGATTATGTATTGGACCATCGGGTGATGGCGGAAGGGCAAATCCGCACCGCGGAATATTTTAATTTTGATCATGTCTCCTGCATGTCTGATCCATGCCGGGAGGCGGCCGACTGCGGGGCCAGCATCCGTTACTTTGACAATCAGCCGCCGGCCATGGATGAAGAAAATTCCCTGTTACAGGACAAGGCCACTTTGCTGCGCTTGCGGGCGCCAAACCCGGCCAGCGGTCGGCGGATGAGTGAATGCGTGCGGGTGGAAAGGCTGCTCAAAGATCGTGTGGGCAGCGAGAAACTGGTGTTGGGCTGGGTGGAAGGTCCGTGCGCCGAAGGGGCGGACCTGCGCGGCATCAACCGCCTGATGTTGGATTTTATCGATGATCCGTCGTTTGTCCGCGATTTGTTTGCCTTTGTTGTGCCCATGGAACTGCAATACGCGCAGGCTCAGATTGCCGCCGGGGCGGATCAGATCGGCATCGGCGATGCCGCCGCGTCACTGGTGGGGCCGGACATCTATGAGGAATTTATCTTCCCCGCTGAAAAGCAGATGGTGGACGGCCTGCACGCCATGGGCGCCACGGTTCGTATGCATATATGCGGCAATATCAACCAAGTTCTACGCCACGTGGGTCGCCTGGGTTGCGAGATTGTGGATATTGATTCAATGGTGCCGGTGGGCCAGGCCCGGGCACAGATGGGGCCGAATCAGATACTGCTGGGGAATATTGATACGGTGAGAGTGTTGCGCAATGGCACGCCCGAAGATGTTCGATCCGGCCTGGAGGAATGCCATCGGCAGGCGGGAAATCAATATATCATTGGCGCCGGCTGCGAGATTCCACGCGACACCCCGCATCGCAATGTACAAGCTATGGCCGATTACGCCCGTGCGTGTTGCCGGAAAACCTGAGCGGCCCCGGTCGCGGATATTCGCGTGTACGATGAACGTCTTGGGCCGTCATGGCAGGCTTTCAAGTCATCTTTTTCATGATCAGCAGATAATTGAAGCCGCGCAAAAAATAATTACCTTCGATGGCGGCAGTATGCCAGTGGTTACGCTTCAAGGTGCGGTTGTGACGCACCACGGCGATGATGTCTACGGGTTGGAAACGCCGGCGCAGCAGCGAAAATAATTCAAATCCAAGGGGAACAAACCCACGTCCCTTTTTAAATGAATCGCTCACGTACACGGCCATGTACCGGCGGTTTTTCAGGACGCGGTGAATCTGGCCGAAGACCTCGTCCATCGCGGAAAAATAGGCGTTAGGCCCGCGGTCCCGCGGCGCCGGGATTTCGCCGGCATCCAGCTTGCCTATGCATCGCGGATCATCGGAATAGTCCACGTGCGTGCTGTACGGTGGATCGACAAAAACAAAATCCACACTCGCCGGCGCCAGGGGCAGATGGCGGGCGTCTGCGCTTTGAATATCTTCCCGGCGGGGCACCAGATCAAAACCGATGGCTGTACGGCCCAATTCCGCGGCAACATCCAGCGTGGTGCCACTGCCGCACATGGGGTCCAGAACGACATCGCCGGCTCGCGTGTAGCGGGAAAGCAAGTTCCATACCACCCAGGCGGGGGTGGCTCCGATATAGTCTTTATCGCCGTGCGGCTCGCGGCCATAATCCTGAGACGGATATTCCCACAAAGTGGTGGTGCAAAGTCGCACGGGCGGTTTTGGATGGGGGAAGGTCACCGAATTATCCCCAGTCAGCGGTAGTTGTTGAATTGCAGCGGAATGGCGGGGGGGTGGGCACGCAGAGCCGCAATCACCGCCTGCAAGTCGTCCTTTTTGGAAGAGCTTACCCGCAGCGACTCACCCTGAATGCTGGCATTTACCTTCAGGCCCAGATCTTTGATCTGTTTCTGCAGGGCTTTGGCCGTGTCACGGTCGATGCCGCTTTTGAGTTTGATCTTCTGGCGGACGGTATTGTGGGTGGCTATTTCCATTTTCTGCCGGTCCAGACAGCGCGGGTCCACGCTGCGCTTGGTCATTTTGGCCACCAGCACCTGCAGGACGGCTTCCAATTGAGGTTCGCCATCGGCGGTGAGCACGATGAGTTTTTCTTTTTTGTCCAGAGCGCCCACGGCGGCAGCGGTGCCGCGGAAATCAAAGCGGGTCATAATTTCTTTTTGGGCCTGCACCACGGCGTTGTCCAGTTCCTGCAGATTGACTTCGCTGACGATATCAAAACTTGAATCAGATGCCATAACGATCTCCTTTTATCTGCTCGGATAGTCCGCCGTTACCACGCGCCCCCGGCCGGCGGACGCGGCGTTGGCTTGCGGTTGGCAAGATATCTTACCAGCGGTCCCGCCAGCACCGCCAGCACAAACATCCACACTACGATCAGCAACACATTTTTAGCCCAGGCGGAATGTTGCGGCACGTTCATCTGATCCCAGGTCGGTCGGGGCCGCAACGCGGGCTGCAACTTCTGCCGGCTGGCTGCGTGGGCAGTTACCGCCGTTGCGGATACTGCCGGGGGTGCTATGGTCAAGCTCAGCAGGATGGCAATGGCCAAGCCGACGAGCACCTTGGGGAGCAACTTTGTTAATGCCTGCACAGGCCACCTATGCTATCACCTTGTTGAGCGGGTAACTGATCAGGCCTGTGGCCCCGGCCCGCTTTAACTGGGGAATCAGTTCGCGTTCGCTGCGCTCTTCAATGATCACTTCCACGGCAACCCAGGAACCATCGGCAAGGGGCGAAATGGTGGGCGATTTTTCGGCCGGCAGAATTTGCAGGACTGCATCCAATTTTTCGCGGGGGGCATTGAGCTTCAGGCCCACTTTTTCCCGGGCGCTGATGGCTCCGTGGAGCAACAGGGCCATGTTTTCCATTTTTTCGCGTTTGGCAGGGTCCGCCCAGGCCTTATGATTGGCAATCAGCCGGGTGGTGCTCACCAGCAGGGTATCAATAATTCGCAGGTTGTTGGCTCGGATGGAAGAACCGGTTTCGGTGATGTCCACAATGGCATCAAGCAGGCGGGCCTTCACTTCGGTGGCGCCCCAACTGAATTCCACTTTGACGGGGATGTTTTTCTTTTGAAAATATTCCCGCGTCACATTGACCAGCTCCGTGGCAATCACGCCATCGCGCAAGTCTTCCGGCTTGGTCAAGGCGGATTCCTGCGGGACTGCCAGCACCCAGCGGGCGGGCTTGCTGGTGGCCTTGGAATAGACCAACTCTGCAACTTCATGCACATCGGATCCATTTTCCTTGATCCAGTCGGAACCGGTCAGGCCCACATCAATGACATTCTCTTGCACATATCGGGACATTTCCTGCGCCCGAAACATCACCACTTCAATGGTCGGATCGTCAATGGATGGAAAATAGCTGCGGTCATTGACCGAGATGCGCCAACCGGCCTTTGCGAATAAATCGACGGTGGAATCCTGCAGAGATCCTTTGGGAATTCCCAGCCGCATGATATGAGAGCCAGATTTTAACATGGAAAAGCCTTCTTTTTAACAGCTTGGCAGAGCAGATTTCCTTGGTTGGTCCGCCATGCACAGGCGAACACCGTTCCAGCCCTGCTTCAAGACTTGGTTTTAACTTTGGAGCGGGCACGCCCGGCCTTTTCCGGCGACGACGATTCTTTCTTTTTCCGGTGCGCTTTGGTTGCAGGTGTCGGCGCGGGGGCAGGCTCTACAGGAGCGGGCGGCGGCGCTTGGACTGATGATTGCCCGGTTGTATCTTTGGGCGGGGCCAGAACCGGCGATGGAATCCGTGCGGTGGCGGGCCAGACTTTGGGCATCCAGTCTTCTAATTCCTTACGGGAACCCCGGAAAAACATCCCCATTTGCGGAGCCCGGATGTGGCGCTCCAGAACCTGCTGCAATTCCAGCAGCGTACAATCTTCCGTGACGGCTTGTTTACTTTTCAGCCAGAGCAGCAGTTTCATATCCACGGGCGCCGCGGGAACGCCAAACGCATCCAGGGCCACCGCAGCTTCTACATAAGCGTTGATTCCGGCAAGCGACTTGAGATAACTGCGAATTTCCGGCCGGTGCATCGACTGCAAGCTTTCCAGACTCATCTGCTTTTCGCGTTCAAAAATGGATTGCAGCGTACGGTGCAGCGCAGAACATCGCGATTCAGCAAACGCATAGCGCACGCCCAGAATGGCGGCAAGTTCAATGGCCGGCGTCACGCGCAGTTCATTGTAATCGGCCATGGTGGAAATCAGCCGCTGTTGGGCGCTTTGCGCCTTGCTCATTTCCGCATCGTATTCCAAAAAGGCGTGGACGAGCCGTGCGAGCGGCTCAAGCTTTGGACCCTCGGACGGCGCATGGCGGATCCAGCGGGTCACAATTTTCTTCAAAACGTCCAATTTAACATGGGTTTTATTCATCTGGTGTTCCTTTGGATTGGGCGAGAAGACGATCAATTTCCGCCTGTTTTTTTAGCGAATGATCAAGCATAAAAACCAGGTGGGGGGCCACGCGCATGGATAAAGCCTTTGTGACCTCGCGCTGCACAAAAGCCTGGGCATGCACAAGACCCTGAAAAACCGTGGCCTCCGGGGACGGGGAAAGAATACTCACGTAGACCTTGGCGTCGCGGATCATCGGAATAGTCCACGTGC
>JAJZKY010000249.1 GCA_021803885.1 Planctomycetota bacterium | reverse complement strand
TCTTATGCAGCGCCAGGATCAGGCCGCTGGCGATGAGAATGCCCATGATGGGCACAAACGGAACCCAGGGCGTGCGGAAGGGCCGATGCAGATTGGGTTCGCGCCGGCGCATGATCCAGACTCCGGCGCAGACGATAATGAATGCGGAAAGGGTGCCGATGTTGGTCAGCTCGGCCAGCCGGTCCACCGGCAGCGACGCCGCCAGAACGGCTACGCAGAGGCCGACCAGAATGGTGGAAACATAGGGCGTACGGAAACGGGGGTGGATTTTGCTGGCCCATTTCCACAGCAGCCCATCTTTTGACATGGTGAAAAAAATTCGCGATTGGCCCAGCAGCATCACCAGCATGGTGCTCGAAAGCCCGCCGATGGCGCCGAGCTTGACCAGAAAGCTGCCCCAGGCCACGCCGGTGGCGTCCACGCCCACCGCGACGGGATCGGGCACATTCAATGTGGAATAGGGGCGCAGGCCGGTTAATAAGCCGCCCACCAGAATGTAGAGGATGGTGCAGATCACGAGCGACCCGAGAATCCCGATCGGCATGTCCCGCTGCGGGTTTTTCGCTTCCTGGGCCGCGGTCGAAACCGCGTCAAAGCCAATATAGGCAAAAAAGATCAGCGAGGCGCCGCGCACCACCCCGTACCAGCCGAACTGCGGCGGAATGAACGGATGCCAGTTATGAAATGCCACACTCCAATGCGAACGGTTGAGGAATACCACCGCGATCCCGATAAACAGGATCAGCACGGAAACCTTGATGGCCACAATGGCGCTGTTGACGTTGGCCGACTCCTGAATGCCGATCACCAGCACCGTGGTCATGAGCAGAATGCCGATCATGGCAAACAGATCAAACCGGGCGGTCACATGCGGCAGGGCGGCTAACTTCTGCGCTGACGCTGTCAGCGACATGGACATGAGCGGGACCCAACGTCCCTTGGCGAGCACTAACACCGTGCCCGGCGCCGCGCTCAAGGCCGGCGGCAGGTTGATGCCCAGCCCCTGTAAAAAATTATTGATATACCCCGACCAGCCGACAGCCACGGTGGCCGCGCCAAAGGCGTACTCGAGAATCAGCGCCCAGCCGATAATCCAAGCCACAATCTCCCCTAGGGCGGTGTAGCCATAGGAATAGGCGCTGCCGGCGATGGGCATCACGGAGGCAAACTCGGCATAGCACAGCCCGGCGAATGCCGAGGCGGCCGCGGCGATCATGAAGGAAATCACAATCGCCGGCCCCGCCGCCGTCGCCGCCACCGGCCCGGTGAGCACAAAAATGCCGGTGCCGATGATGGCGCCGATGCCCAGTGTGACCAGGTTGAAGGCTCCCAGGGCCCGCTTAAGGCCGTGGGTTTCGCCCGTGGCTTCCTGTATGGTTTGGTGAATGTCTTTTTTGGCAAACAGGTTCATAAAGGTTCCGTCAACGGATCATTTCCTTCAGGAATTCTGGGCCGGCGGTTCCAGAGCCAGTACACCGGCAGGCCCAACAATACCAGAATCAGGCCCGGATAGGCATACCCCGGCATGTAGCGCAGCAGTTGCCAGTCAAAAAATCCGGCCAGCGCAATATACAAGCCCGGCAGCCAGGGGTAGCCCAGGGCGCGGTAGGGGCGCGGCCACTCCGGCCGCCGCCGGCGCAAAATAAATACGCAGGCAATGGTCAGGATATAGAAAAGCACCACCGCGAACATCACATATTCGAGCAGCTGGTTATAGGTGCCGCTCAGACACAGCAGGCAGGCCCAGAGGCCTTGTGCCCACAGACTCCATGCCGGGGTGCGATGCCGCGGATGTAATTCGCCGGCGCGGCGAAAAAACAAGCCGTCGCGGGCCATGGCGTAGGTAACTCGCGCTCCCGCCAGAATCAGGCCGTTATCACAGCCAAAGGTGGAAACCAGAATCGCCAGCGCCATCACCACGGCGCCGGCATGGCCCAGGCTGATCGAGACCATGGCCGTGGCCACGCGGTCTTCAGTCGCATGTTGTATGCCACGGCCGATGACCGTGGCCGCGGCCGCGGAGCCGTGCATGGGTAGCACGAATAAATAGGCAAAATTAGCCAATATATAAAGGCTGGTCACCAGCGCAGTGCCCAGCGTCAGTGCCCAGGGCAGGGTGCGCCGGGGATTTTTCACTTCTCCCGCCGCAAAGGCGATGTTGTACCAGGAATCCGAAGAAAACAGCGACCCCACCATGGCCAGAAAAATGATCGCCGGTGTCGAAAGCCACAATACGCCCTTGGCGGTGGGGTAGGGGTGCGGTCCGGCGGCGCCTTGCCAGAGGTGATGAAAGTTGGCGGTGATGGCGGCGTGATTGCGGGCAAAAAACAGCCCCAGCAGAATCAGCCCCAGCAGGCCCAGCACCTTGGCCGTGGTAAAAATATTCTGCACCAGCGCGCCCGATTTTACTCCGCGCACATTGATCGCCGTGAGCAGCGCGATCACGGCGATCGCGGCGCACTCTTCGGTGTTTATGCCCAGCGGCATCGGTCCCAGATGGCCCAGGTAAAACAGCCAGTGCCGCTCCGAGACCCAGGGCACCAGCTCGCCCAGATATTTGGCGAAGGCAATGGCCACGGCGGCGATGGTGCCGGTCTGCATGACCACGAAAAAAGTCCAGCCGTAGAGAAAGCCAAAAACCGGTCCCATGGCCTCGCGCAAATATACATACTGGCCGCCGGCCTTGGGCAGCATGGCTGCCAGCTCGCTGTAGCTGAGCGCGGCCATCAGGGTCATCAGTCCGGTGATCAGCCAAACCAGCAGCAATAATCCCGGCGAGCCCACCAGCCGGCTGATTTTGGCGCTGACGATGAAGATGCCCGAACCGATCATCGAACCCACGACGATCGAGGTCGAGCTGAGCAGCCCCAGGCTCTGCACAAACCCGGGTTTCACGGGGGACGCGGCGGTTTCCATTGGGTGAAGTTGGATACGAGAACGCGCTAATGCGACAGTCTATGCTTTTCCGCCCTATAAAGCTAAGCGATATTTTCAGCCGCGGCGCAGGCGTCCATATAGGCCTGGGCCCGGGTCAGGGGGGCATCATCATCCAGCCAGCCCGCGATGACCGCGATCAGGTTGGCGCCGGCGCGCATCAACTGTGTGCAGTGTTGGGGGGTAATGCCGCCAATCGCGGCCAGCGGCCCGGAATAGAGCTGGCGAGCCTGCGCCAGCCCTTCCAGCCCGACCACCGGATCCGGATTGATTTTGGAATGGGTGGCAAAAATGGGTCCATAAGCCAGATAATCCGCGATCCCCAGCGCTGCCGCGGCGCTCAATTGTTTCGGATGATGCGTGGACCACCCCAGATGAAATCCCGGCGGACGCAGTCGCGCCGCGGCCGCCAGCGGCAGATCATCCTGGCCCAGATGCGCGCCCTGCGCGCCCGTAAGCAGCGCGATATCCATGCGGTCGTTGATAATCAGCCGCGGCGGATTTGGGGCCTGGGCCAGCCGGTTCAATACCTTGTCCGCGGCCGCCAGGAATTGCGCGGCCGGCAGGTTTTTCGCTCGTAATTGCAGCCATGCCACTCCCGCATCGGCCAGTCCGCGCGCCAGTGCGGCCGGTTCATGCCCGCGCCGGGCCGCCAGATCCAGGTCGAGTATGGGATAAAAGGCGCTCAAGCGGAATGGGGGCGGGTTCGGAGCGCTTCTTAAAAGCGCCCGCCGCCGCTGAATTAATTCTTATCCACCGCCAGCGCTCCGGCGCCGCCCGCCACCAGCAACAGCAATCCGCCCATGATCGAGATGTTTTTCAGGATCTGAATCTGGTCATGGCGGTGAACATAGTAAGTGATCGGGATTACATACAAAAACATAATACCCGCCACCCAGCGGACCTTATAGCCGGCCATCACCATCAAGCCACCGGCCAGCTCGATCACAATGGCCAGAAACAGCGCGATCGCCGGCAGCGGCACGCCCAGCTTGGCCATAAACGCCTCGGTTCCGGCAAATTGCATGATTTTGCTATAGCCGGAAAGCACAAAAATCAATGCCAGCAGAATGCGAGCCACAGGGTAGAAAACTTTATTCATGGATCACCTTGGGAACTGCCGCACCAGTATAGAGGATATGAATGCGCTTACGCCACTGGCAGGATAAAAAAATGGCCGGAGGCGGTTGCCTCCGGCCATGACCTTGTAATTTACGGGCAGCTTAATTTCAGAATGTGACTCCGATTTCCGCCGCGCCGCGGAATTCGTTGGCGCCCGTTCCGCCCTTGCCAAAGACCGCGCCGGGGGCATAATCCATGGCATGCACCAGGGAAAACTCTCCCCGCGCGAACAGGTCTTTGTCCTGCCAGGTCGGAGTCAGGGTAAAGGTCACCGCCTTGGCGCCGGGACCGTAGCCGAGAATATTCATATTGGCGCTGGTCGAGGCCAGTGAGCCGTTTGTGGTGGCGTATTCCGCCCGCATGCCCAGGATCCATTCCGGGTTGATGCGGTATCCGCCCAGCAGCACATAGCCCATGCCATGGGCGGCGGAAGTGTAGCCGCGCGCGGTTGAAGCCGGGGAATTCATGAAAATCACGTAGGGCGTCCACGACCAGTTCTTGCCGGTATAGGTGTACATGAAATCATAGAGCTGCGCGTTGGCGTCAAAAAATGTTCCGTTGGGTGGCGTGTTCTTATTGGGGATCAGGGTAACGAAGGTAAACGTGTTTTTGGCATTTATGGCATAGGCGATCGCCGCCGACGGCGCGCCAAAATGATAGCCGGCGTAAAAGCCGTCGCCATATTGCAGATTTACGGTCCACTTGCCGTAGTTCATGTTGAGCTGCGCCGCCCGGCTGATCAGATTTTCCATATCGTTCCAGACCAGCCCGCGCTGAATGTTGTAGTTCAGATAAGACCAGGTGCTTTCCTGGCCGATGAGCGTGGGCAGCTTGCCGGCTTCAATGGACCAGTGGGGATTGAAGACATATTCCGCGTAAGCTTCCGGCACCAGGCCGAAAAACTGGGTGTACTGTGTGGTTGTCAACCGGCCCGCGCCCAGGGCGGGATAGGCATAGCCTCCGGCCATGACAAAAAATTGCCATTGTCCCGTGGTTTTTTGCAAAATGGCGAAGCCGTTAGTCAGGTCGCCGCCATTTTTTTCCGCTCCGTATTGGTTGGGCGTGGCGAGGCCGGCATAGCTGACGACTCCGGAGAGTCCCCAGTTTCCCAGCGGCCCGGCGGGAATTTCAATCGGGGAAGGCATGGTTAATGAAATCTGGGCCGCCAACCGTTGGGTTGGGCCAAGCAGGCCGGCCAATGCGGCGCAAAAGAAGAAAATCCAGCCCCGGCGGCGAGCGCTCGCCGGCCGCGGAAATAAGGCAGTGAATGATTTCATGATCGTTTCGTCTCCGTTTCCGCCGCGACGCGGCGGTGATTTTTGAATCCACACCAGGCTCACGCTCTATCAGGGAGGCGAGAAGATGATTGCGGTCCGCCACGACCGGCTCCGGATCGTAATCAGACAACCATCGCAACGATCATTGCGGGGATCGTAATTCCATGTTTGGGTTATTTGATGACGGAAGTCCAATTCCAAATTTGAATTCCTAGCCTTATAAATTCTTTCTTTAGGGTTTCCTTAGGTTTTATTTACAGTTTGAATCCGGGAGATTGAAAATTTGCGTTTGCCTTCTTCCCTCCATCCATTGCAATCTGGGTGCGATCCGATGCAAATGATCCAGCTCGCCCGGCGGTTCTGGTTCTAGGCTGAAGGATCGGCGGCTGGTTCTCACGAGCCGCGGAGCCGTGCGAGAGGAAATTGCCGGACCCATCGGTTTTGGGATACGTGACGGTATAAGGCACCGGCTTGCCGTTGGAGCCCATCTCGGGCAGCGGAACGCCATTGGCGTCACGCTGAATGACCGGAGTCGCGACGCCGCTGATCATCTGGGTCTTAGTTTGAAACTGATAATCATAGGCATTGCCGCTGGTGGCATCCCATTGGTAGCCGACGCTGCCAGGGGCATGACTGAGCCGGTAATTCAGCGCCATGACGGAAAAGATCAGCAGGGCCGTGATCTGAATGACATTGATGGCGAAGCTGACGGCGGTCGACCCATTCACGCCGCGATAGGCCACATAGGCGATGCCAAAAGAGGCCACAATGGCGATCATGCCCATGAAGGCCGGCCCGGGGTTGGAGGCGCTCATGAAATTGGGCCAGAGGGTGCCGGCGATATAGCCGCAGAAAATGCCCAGCGTGGCGACCATGACACCGGGATAGACCCAATAGTAGAGATGCGAAGCCCAGCCGACGATGAACTTGGAAATACGGGCATACTTCCAGCCCTTTTCATGACTTAAAAACGCCTGCTCGGCAAAGTAATAACTGCTGCCGGTTCCGGGATACAGCTTGGATAACTCGGCATAGGATATCGCGGTGGCCAGGCAGAGCAGCAAGGCCACGAAGATGCCCAGCCACATGGCCGGAGCGGTGGCTCCGGTCGAGGCCTGAATGAAATACGTCAGCCAGAGAAAGGCGCCGGGCGCGATCAGCGCCATGGCGTTCACGGTCAGGCCGGTGAGGCCCAGGGTAGGTTGAAAACTGGTGGTATTGGATGTGGTCTCCGCCATGCAAGCCTCCATACTACGGGGATCAAGATACCGAAGGACAAAGGTCCCGCGGTGTCAGGACGATCAAGGTCCCGAATGGAGCCATTGCACGGACAGGGTGCAAATGCGAGAAATTTTTCCGGCCGCGGCCCGTGAGAACCAGCCGCCGATCCTTCAGCCTAGAACCAGAACCGCCGGGCGAGCTGGATCATTTGCATCGGATCGCACCCAGATTGCAATGGATGGAGGGAAGAAGGCAAACGCAAATTTTCAATCT
>JAJZKY010000248.1 GCA_021803885.1 Planctomycetota bacterium | reverse complement strand
GTGCGGCATTCTGACCACCGGCATCCTTACGTTCCTGACTTTATTTGCCACCGACCGGCTGCGTCCCAAACCCAGCTTCAAAGCCATTGACCCGCGCATCACCAACGATCGTTTCGCTCTGCTGATTCCCACCGGCTTTGAAGGCCCCGCGCCGGCCACTCGCCTGCTGGAAGAAATGGGCGCTTTGGAGGTTCGCGAACTCCATGTCTAACGCGCGCAAAATCCGGGGACTCCTGAGCTTCGGGCTGGGTCTGGCCCTGGCCGGCCTCTTGGCCGGCTGCGGCACCCAGTTGAAATCGAAGCCTGAGCTGGAATACCGCAATCCGTATCTGCCGGAAATGTACCGCCAGGAAGCGATGCAGGCGCAGCAATTGGACCGTTTTGACCATAACGTGCCCGACATGCGCGTTCCCCCCAAAGGCACTGTTCCCGTCGGTTATGTGCCCTTCCCCCTGCCCGCCGATCTGGCCGCCATCGACACCATGATCGACCCGCTGCCCGTCACGCCGCGGGTGCTGGACACGGGCCGGCATTTTTTCGATACTTTTTGCATCGTCTGTCATGGCCCCATCGCCAACGGCCATGGCTACATCGTTCCCCACATGACCCAGCCGCCGCCGCTGTTCAAGCCGCCGGTGACGCAATGGTCGGATGGCCGCATCTTCCTGACCATTACCGAGGGTCTGGGCACCATGCCGCCCTACCGCACGGAATTGACTCCCTCCCAACGCTGGGCCGTGGTGCATTACCTGCGGGTGTTGCAGTTCGCCGCCAATCCATCGCCCGAGGCGCTGGCTGCTGAACAGCAGGAAGGTATGAGCTACGCCGGCGATTATCCGCCGAAACTGGAGCCGAAACGCAAATGTCGAGCCTGCACGATACTGCCGTAATCAAAATCGAAGATCCCGGCCCGGCGCAAATTTCTCCCCGGCTGCGGCGTGGCTTTGCCCTGGCCGCCGGCGTGGGCATCGTCTTTACCGCCCTGGGCTTGTTTCTCGAGCCGCATCGGGCCTGGAACGGCTATCTGGTCAATTATCTGTACTTTTTGATTCTGGGCATGGCCGGCCTGTTCCTCACCGCGCTGCACTACGCCGCCGGCGCCACCTGGTCCATCCCCTTCCGCCGCATTGCCGAGAGCCTCACCCGTTATCTGCCCATTGCCGCGCTCTCCACCGTGGTGCTGGTCTTCGGCTTTAAGGATATTTATCCCTGGGCCGCCGGCACCGTGCATTTTCATCGCGCGACCAAAACGGCATGGTTCGGCTATGGCTTTACCGCCGGCCGCCTGATTGTCTTTTCCGTGCTCTAGGCCCTCTGCGGATGGATTTTTGTCCGCCGTTCGCTCAACCAGGACGCGGCCTGGCGGCGCGGCGCGGTCACCAACTGGGAGCCCCGGCGCGTCCCCGGAGGCTTCGGGAAAATCCCCTCCTTCAACGGCCGCTTCAGCGCCGCCTTTCTGCTGTTTTTCGCCATCACCTTTTCGCTCGCCGCGATTGACTGGCTGATGTCGCTCGAACCCAACTGGAACACCACCATGTATGCGGTGTACATCTTCGCCGGACTGTTCGAGGCGGGTCTGGCGCTGGTGCTGCTCATCTCCGTGCTGCTGCGCCGCCGCGGCTCCATGGGGCAGATTCTCCGCGATCACCATTACGTGGATTTAGCCCGCATGCTGCACGCCTTCAGCATCTTCATGGTCTACATCGGCTTCGAGCAGTATCTGTTGATCTGGTACGCCAACTATCCCAGCGAGGCGATTTATTATCATCAGCGTATCGTCGGCGGCTGGGGCTATGTGCTGCTGTTTTTGTTGTTCGCCAAATGGGTGATTCCCTTTACCGTGCTGCTGAATCAGAAAATCCGCAAAAATGAAAAGGCGCTGATTGCCATCGCCAGTCTGGTGCTGTTTGCCGAATGGGTGGATTTGTACTGGCTGGTGATGCCGGTGACGCATGCGCATTTCGTATTGCCCAACTGGGCGGTAATCGCCGAATTGCTGGCTTTCCTCGGTTTGTTCGGCTGGGCGGTGACGTCCTTCCTGGCCCGGAACTCGCCGGTTCCGGTTGGTGATCCCCGGCTGGTCAATGCCGTGGCGGGAGATTATCTATGAGCCAGAACTTGCAGCCGGAGGCGCCCGCGCGGCGGAAACAAAGCATGGCCCGGCAGATTGCCGCTCTCGCCGCCGTATTTCTTGTCACCCTGGCCGTGGTTTTTTCTCTGATCAAGCACGAGTACACCCGCGCCGGCCTGGCCGCCCGCTTCGATTTTTCCCAGCCCAAAGTGGTCTCGGGCGCGGCCAAACCCGTCAATCTGCGCGCCCTGCTCAAGGACACGCCGCAATTGTATGCCCACGGCAAGGCCGTATTCCGCGCGAACTGCGCGGTATGTCATGGCGTGGATGGTTACGGCAACGGCCCGCGCGCCGCTGGCCTGTCGCCCCCGCCGCGCAATTATCACACCGGAAAATTCCTCTACGGAACTTCCAAGCTGGCGCTGTATCACACCATTACGACCGGGATCCCCGGCTCCGCCATGCCCAGTTTCGTGATGCTGCCGCCGAAGCAGCGCATGGAGGTCATTCATTACATCCGGCACTGGATTCCCAATCCCGGGCAGGATACCCCGGCGCAGCTCGCGGCTTTGCCCTCGGCCAGCGCCGAGACCGGCCCCGTAACTTTGCCGCCGGTGCAGCCCGTGCCGGAAGGTCCGCATATTCCCATCGCGCTGGCCATGTCGTTCATGCTGCAGGCGTACCCGCCCGCGCCGCCCGCGCCCAAGCTCGCGTCTCTGCCCAGCGGCCCCAGTTTTGCTCTGGGCGCCAAAATTTACCAGGCCCGCTGCGCCACCTGTCATGGCGTGGATGGCTCGGGTGGCGTCCCCGTGCGCTACGTCTGGGCCCATCCCTGGACGGAAGTCGAAGCCGCCAGCTTCCAGCAGCCCCGGATCGGCGGTTGGCGTTCCAGCCCCGCCGGCTTTACCCATCTGGTGGCGCATGGTCTGCCCGGCTACATGATGCCAGGATTTGGCACTCTGACGCAGCCGGAAATGGCCGCTGTTTATAATTACGTCAAGGCGCTGGCCGGCCTGCCTGTGGCCGCCCCGCCTGCCGGAGGCAAGCCCTGATGCTGAGTTTTTTTAACCATGCCGCGGTTTCGGACCGCCTGCTGGCGCTGCTGCAGGAACACCGGGTCACGACTTGGCTCACCGATCCCAGCTCGCCCATTGCGCTCGCGATTCGCAGCGATATCGGCCATGCCTTGCTGATCATCATGCCCTTCATCCTGCTCGCCTGGGGCGGCCTGATCTACTGCATCATCAAATTCCGCGCCTCGCGCGGGCATAAGCCGGCGACGTTCACCCACAATAACCCGCTCGAATTCGCCTGGACCGCGCTGCCGCTCGTGGCCGTAATTCTGGTCATGATCCCGGCTTACAAGCTGCTCCACCACATGGATTACGGCCCGCATCCCGATTTGAACATCACCGTCGTTGGCCATCAGTTCTTCTGGGAATATAAATACCCCGGCTACGGCATTGACCGCGCCAATGAGGCTCTGGTGGTCCCCGCCAACAGCAACATTGCTCTCCACATCACCAGCGTGGATGTCATTCATGGTTTCTACGTTCCCTCGCTGGGTGTGCAGATGGATGCCGTGCCCGGCCATATCAACTATGCCTGGTTTAACGCCAAGCCCGGCACCTATCGCGGCCAGTGCGCCATGCTCTGCGGCCGCCTGCACAGCAAAATGCTGATTACCGTGATTGCCTTGCCGCCGGCCCAGTTCCAGACATGGCTCGACAAGCATGCCAAATCCGGCGGCACGGCCGCGCTGCGCCGGCGGGCGCATCCCGGCCCGGCTTCTCTATTCCTCGCTCCGCGGAGTTTGTCATGAGCACTGAAGTGTTAGCTGCGCCCGCGCCCAAAACCTACAGCGGCCTGCTCGACTGGCTGACCACCACCGACCATAAAAAGATCGGCCTGCTCTATCTGGGGTTTGCTTTTATCAATATCTGGCTGGGCGGCGCCCTCGCCGGCCTGATCCGCCTCAACCTGTTCAATCCCGGCTGGCATATCATCGCGCCCAACGTCTATAACCAGTTGATCACCATGCATGCCACGCTGATGATCTTCATGGCCGTCATGCCCGCCTTCGCCGGCCTGGGCAATTATCTGATCCCGCTCATGATCGGCGCCCGCGACATGGCGTTTCCCAAGCTCAATGCGTTTTCCTTCTGGATCATGATCCCGGCGGCGCTGATGATGTATGTCAGCTTTTTCGTCCCCGGCGGCGCTTCCCGCGGCGGCTGGTGGCAGTATCCGCCGCTTTCGACCTTCCAGTTCATGGGCGGCCATGGCGAAGACCTCTGGATTCTGGCCATCATTCTGCTCGGCATCAGCTCGGTCACCGGCGCCATTAACATCCTCGTCACCATCTTTGATATGCGCGCCCCGGGCATGAAGCTCATGCGCATGCCGCTGTTTGTCTGGTCCTGGCTGATCACGGCGACCATGCTCATCGTCGCGCTGCCCGTGCTTTCCGGCACCATGATCATGCTGCTGTCCGACCGCCTCTTCGGCACCGGCTTTTACCGCCCCGCCCTTGGGGGCGACCCGCTGCTCTATGAGCACCTGTTCTGGTTCTTCGGCCATCCCGAGGTCTATATCATGATCCTGCCCGGCTTCGGCATGATGTCGCATATCGTGCCCAGCTTCGCCGGCAAAAAAGTTTTCGGCTACAAGGGCATGGTCTATGCCCTCTGCGCCATTGGCATTCTCGGCTACACCGTCTGGGCGCACCACATGTTCACCAGCGGCATCACCCCGGCGGCGCAGATTTATTTCTCCATCTGCAGCATGCTCATCGCCATTCCCACCGGCGTCAAGGTTTATTCCTGGCTGGCTTCCATGTGGGGCGGAGCCATTCGTTTCACCACCCCCATGCTCTTCTGTCTGGGCATGATCGCGCTCTTCACCTTCGGCGGCTTAACCGGAGTTATGATGGCCATCGTGCCCTTCGATATCGTCGTCCACGACACCTATTTCGTGGTCGGCCATTTCCATTACGTGCTGGTTGGCGGCTCGGTCATGGCCTTGCTGGGAGGGCTGCACTTCTGGTATCCCAAATTATCCGGCCGCATGCTCAGCGAAAAACTCGGCCGTTGGACCTTCTGGCTGATCTTCATCGGCATCAACTGGGTCTTTCTGCCCATGCATTGGCTGGGCATTGAGGGCATGGTGCGCCGCATCGCAACCTACCGGCCCCAGTTTGCGTTCTGGAACCAGTTCATTTCGTTGGGCTTTTTCTTCATGTTCTTCGGTGGCCTGCTGTTTACCTGGAACGTCATCTCCTCCTGGAAAAATGGCGCGCCGGCGCAGGCCGATCCCTGGCAGATCAACGATGTGCAGCAGGCTTTTGAATGGAAGACATCCAGCCCGCCGCCGGTTTACAACTTTGATGAAATTCCGGCCATGCCGGCCGAAGAGCATGTCTGATGTGGCAGGAGCCGATATGTCAGATTTACCCCCGGATCCCCAATCTTCTTCATCGCCAATCAGGCCCGCGCCGCGCCGCTCCCGCCGCGGCTGGTTGATCGGCCTGGGCGCCTTTGCCCTCTTCATGGTCGCGTTTGCCTTCATCAATATTCCGCTCTTTAAAACTTTTTGTGAGCATTTCGGCATTGCCATTGCGCCCGTGAATGCGGCCGTGGCCGCGCCCGCCGGCGTCACCCGCCAGGTGACGATCATGTTCACCGGCGAAGTGGGGTCGGGATTGCGCATGGCATTTCATCCCGCCCACGCCGAAGAAAAAGCCCGCATTGGCCAGCGGATGGAGAACCATTACACCTTCATCAACGACACCGGCCACACCATCCAGTTCCGCGCTATTCATTCGCTCTATCCCTTTAGCGCCGATCAGAACGTGGCCATCATGAAATGTTTTTGCTTCAGCCAGCAGTCGCTGGGGCCGCATCAGAGCCGCACTCTGCCCGTGGTGTACCAGATCAATCCGGGATTGAAAAAATCCGTCCACAGCATAAGCTGGAATTACACTCTCTTCCCGATTCGGCAATGAGGCGCCAAACAGCAAGGTCAGCCATCATGAATCCAGCCGCCATCCCCACCGTCACTCCCGAACAGCGCCGCCGCATTCGGCGTTCCGGCCTGATCTGGACCGGAGTTGCCGTCTTCTGGGCGTTGGCATCGGTCTGGTTCGTCAGGCATCATTGGATTTATCCCGCCCCCGTGCACTGGTGGCGCTTCAAGTAACTCCAGCCGCCCGGGTTTCGCGCCCTGAACTGTTATGAATACGGCCACCGACACTCTTTCCGCTCCCGCCGGCCACGCCGCTTCCGGCGAAGCCGCCCACATCCATCTTCCCGGCCCCAGCTTCTGGCCTATCCTGCTGGCGCTGGGCATGGGGCTGGTCACCATCGGATTTTTCTTCTGGGCCACCGGCGCCTCGGCGGACTGGTGGTTCGGGCTGGGCGCGATCTTTTGCATCATCCCGGCCATGGGCTGGGCCACCACCATCGCCGCCGAGCGCCGCCACATGGACCCGGCCCAGACCTCCACCGATCTGCGCCGCGGCTTTTTGCTTTTTCTGGTTTCCGAAAGCTGCATCTTCGGCAGCTTCTTTGCCCATAACATCTACCTGCGCTTCTTCGCGCCCGCCTGGCCGCCGCCGGGAGCGCCGGTGCTGGCCACCCAGCTTCCCGCCATCGGCACCCTGGTGCTGGTGCTCTCCAGCTTTACCGTCAACATCGCCCATCACGCCATTAAAAACGGCAAAATCACCCGCGCGAAAAACTGGCTCATTCTGACCATCGTCATGGGCATTGTCTTTCTGGGC
>JAJZKY010000247.1 GCA_021803885.1 Planctomycetota bacterium | reverse complement strand
CACTCTGCCGGTCAAAGCGTCGCCGCAAAAATTCTAACCCACCAGCGCCTTGTATTGCAGAAACACATACACAAGTGCGGCCAGCGTAGCCACCATGGATATAAAGGCCAGGGTGGTATAGACGTTGGGCTGCGGTTTGACGGTAATGCGTGCTGGTCCATCCATTCGCGACATATTTTTCTCCAAAGCCTATAAACCAGGATTTTCTCCCGGGTTGCCAGAGAGTCCCGGTTTTTTACGTCCCCGGACCGCTCATCACCAAATCATTGACCACCACCTTGGCACTGGGGCTGGCCAGGGTTACCACGCCCACGGACGTTGTTGGATCCACACTGCGAACCACCACATCGGCCACATATTTGCCTTTGCTATAAACCGTCAGGCGGGTGCCTTTGGACACGCCATCACGCGAACCCAAATTCACGCTTACATAAGTCCGGCTGTTATAGGTTTGCACCTGTTGAATTTTGCCATTCACCGGAGCCGCCGTTGGCACGCCGATAACCGCATTGGCAACATTCTGCGAGGAGGTGCTGGCTGCCTTGTGCTCCATGGCCACCGCCCGAGCCAGCCGGGTGTTCAGGGCCACAATGCTTTCCTGGAGAGTTTGAATTTCCTTTTGAGCTTCGTTGCGTTCGTTGGTCAGTTGGGTGTTGTGGCGGTTCAATTGTGCGTTTTCGTTGACGTAGCGAAGCACCACTGGACGCAATTTGGTGAGTTCCTTGGTTTCGGCGGCAAGTTGATCTTGTTGCGAACGATTGGCCGCAGAAAGCAAACTGGTGCTGTTGACCAGACTTTGTTTGTTGGCCTTGAGTTGGGCAATTTCACTTTGCGCACTGGCCAGATTTCCCTGCAACCTCAAAATTTTACTGTTGAGGCTGCCCAGCGTGTTGATATTGGCGCGAGTAGCCTGAGCCAACTGTGCACTCAGCCGGCTCGCTGTAGTCTCTTCATTCAGCAAAGCCGCCTGTGCCGCGATCATCGTATTCTGATCGGTGAGAACCTGCTTCTTGTAGTTTTGCTGCCCGTGCACAAATAGCACCACCAGCACCGCAAGGACCAGGGCAAACACCAGTTGAAGCAGCACAAAAATTTTGGTCAGGATACTCAAGGTACGCCTCCGGTTGGTAAATAAAAGGAACCGTTAAAACACACACATACTTAAGCTATCAACCCAAGCCGAAAAAAAACAGTCCGCTCGGGAGTTCGTCGCATCCTTGCAGTTGCACATCTTAACCCCTATCCGTGGAAGCTCAACTCCCGCACCAGTTTCTCTCCAGCCACGTTCCATTGGGGGTTACGGCCAAACTTCCTCCACGTCCGCCCACCTCACCCTTATAACCAGCAAAGTTTAATCGCTAACGCAACCCTGTCAAGGGCAAAATTCCAGCCAAACGCCCCCGGCAATATCCGCAGCCCGTTTCAACCCAAGCGGCACTGCCTTTACGGCTTATGCGTCAAAGCATAGAGTAAGAACACGGCCGCCTTGGGTCATGGTCCACTGGACCGCCTATAAAGCGCCCGGAGAGCTTTTGGAGCCACACAATGATTGATACAGACCTTAGCCCGCGTGTTTCCCCTGCCATCGGCATTGGCCAAATTGGGCTGGGCGGCGGCATCGCCCCCATGCACCTGACGGAATTGGAAAAGAATCCCAATTTTCGCATCGTGGCGGGCTGCGATGTCAAACTCGATGATCCGAGCGTTGCCAAGCAGGCTGCCCGCGTAACCGCCGCCGGCGGAAAAATTTATCCCGATTACCGCAGCCTTCTGCAGGATCCTCGGGTAGAGGCGGTGTGCATTGCGGTACCCCACTTTCTACACCGCCAGATTACTGTAGACGCCTTTCAGGCGGGAAAGCACGTGCTGTGCGAAAAGCCCATGGCTACCCATCCGGACGAATGTCGAAAGATGCTTGATGCACAGCGTGCCTCCGGCCGCGTCGGGGCGGTACAAATGCAACATGTCGGGCGCAGTTCCATGCTCAACTTGCGAAAAGCCATCCACAGCGGAGCCATCGGAAAAATTCGCGAAATTTTTCTTTCCAGCCTCTGGTGGCGGGAAGAATCTTATTATGGCCGCGCTGCCTGGGCCGGCAAAAAGATGATGCAGGGTCAATGGAATCTCGACGGTGTCATGTTCAATCAGGCGGTGCACTTCATCAACCAATCCCTGATTCTGGCAGCACCGGGAGAATTACCCGCCGTTGCATCCGCGAGCAACTTGCGGGCCGCGTTGTACCGTTTCCACGATTCGCCCGCTCTGGAAATGGAAGACACTACCATCGCCCAAGCCACCCTCGATACCCCCGATCAACCCCGCCTTACCATGGTCGCCACTACCTGCTCCCGCCAGGAGCGGCACGTGATTGAAATTCTTGGTGATGCCGGCCGGGCCATCTGGAACGGCACCGGCTACCTGCTGGAGAACGGACAACCTTCCACTGAGTTTCATGATGATGCCCGCGATTTTGAAGGCAATATGCGCACCTTCAATAGTTTTGCCCTCGCCATCCGCCGCGGAAGCACGCCCATCACCGATTTTGCCCATATCCTCAAAACCACTGATTTCGTGTTTTCCTGTTATGAAACGGCGGCATGGAACATTAAAAAGGCGCCGTGGACCGCAACGGAAAACCTTTCGACAATTTTTAGCCGTATCGCCCGCGAGCGTGCTTTGCCGAGAGAATTGAATCCCCATCCGGACTGGGCCTAAGACCAGGAAACATGGTATGTCCTCAAAATTGCCCGCCCTGTTTTTGCTGCTCACCTTGCCCCTTTTCTGGATTGGTACGCCATCCGGCAAGGCCCAAACCACTGCCCCTGCCACCAGCCACACCGTTCAGGCATTCCGGCAGTTTCAGGCGGCGCTGGTCAAGATCGGTCAAAGCCAACCTGCCACGCGCCAGGCGGGCCGTGCCGCACTGCGGCACGCGTTGGCCGACATCGTGGCCCGCCTGATACGCGCCCGCGGCCCCGAGCGACAGGCACGTATCGCTCATTTGCTGCGCGATCAAGGCGATCTCGCCCGCTGGGCCGGGGCTTTGTTGCATTTACCGCTCCAGCAGCGCATCCAAATGCTCCGCTGGGGACTAACGCCGAAAAGGTTGCCGCTGGTGGCCGGCGCCTTTTCCCACAACCAGCAACGGCGAGCCAACGTGGCCCATCCGCTGGCCAAAATTCCGGGCCCCAACGCCGATTGGCTCTTGAATCACCTGCTCAATGATCCACATCGTCTGGTTTACCTTACCACCATGGATGCCCTCTGGAATCGACCACCCACGCCGGCCATGGTGAAAGCTCTGTGGCATCGGGCCGTCATCCTGACAACACCCTTCACTGCTGAGCAAAATGCGGAACACCTGGCCGTGTTTCGCGGGCGACGAATTGCCATTTTTGTAAATTCCAACAGCACCAACTATTGGGTTCAGATGCAGTACAGCGTTTACGCCATGGAACTGCTGGAGCATTGGAAGCCCAAAGGCCTTGGCCAATTGGCCGCCCACGCGCTGCTGCAAATCTGCCGCCAGCCTCCCATGCAAAATATCTTTAATACGCCCTATACGGCAGGGGCTAAAAATTTCGCCAAGTTGCTGCTGCATGCCAAGCCCGCCACGGTGGAACCCTATCTGCTGTTTCTGATTCACCACCCCATCATCCAGAATTTTGTGTTTATGTTGAATAACAAGCCGGGACATTTTTCCAATCGGACCCTACCCCTGTACCTGCTGATAAAATTTGCCGGTAAAAATCCCGCTGCCTACCACCTTCAGCACACCCCGGCGTATGGCGGCGTTTGGGCCACCGGCACCGTGCAGCAAGAAGACGCCGCAATTAAAGAAATCACGGCTTTATATGCCAAACGCAAGATCACCGCAGTTACGCAATCGCAACTGCAGCACCCGGCCGAGCCGCACGGCAAACCATAACGCTGGTCTGGCCGCCCCCCCAAAAAAACAACCTGCGACACGCGGCCGCAGGTTCCGGGGTGTGGCTGTAACCCAAAACGGCGTCGGCCGACACGTAAAAATCCCACGCGACGGCGGTTCGGGAGAGTATTACCGCCTCCCTGCCGCAACGGGCGGCCCGCAGGCGGTTGGCCGGCCGCTTGGTTTGAACCATCCAGCCCGGGGATTGTTTCCCTGGGTGCTCTCACCACCGACGGCACGCAGACTCAAACTTCCGTCTCCGCCAGCGGCACAGGGCACCGCGGCGAAACAAGCGCCGGGCTGGGCAATCTGAGCCGGCCGGTCCTGGGCCAGGATGGCATTCGCAAAAAGTTCAGCGGCGGCATAATCCTCACCGCCTTGGAATGGCCAGGACATCGAAGGGATTGAGAGGTTCAATCTCGGCGAAGCGGCGGAAGTCAGCCTCGTTAAAGGTCAGAAGTTTGGCGACGCGATGCTGAATCATCAGGGCAACCAAGCGAACGTCGTGGGCTGGTTTACCGGCAACGGCATACTTGGCGATGAGGCCTTCCCAGGCGGGATAGACCTGCGGGGTTTCCGGCAGTAGTTCGAATAGTGCGCGGGCTGACGCAAGCTCAGTGGCGGCCTGGGTGGCGCTCATCCCGAAGCCATTGGCCTGAGCCGGCCGGGTGCAGACCACATACATCTCGTAGAGGCTTTGCGGCGCAATGGCGAATTGTTCCTGGTCGCGCAGGGTCAGTAATTGCAGGGCGTCGAAGGCCACCTGGCGATGCGGATGGTTGATCTGGGCGAGGCGCAGGGGAATATTAGTGTCAACGAGGATCCTCAGCCGTCCCCGAGTAAATATTCTCGCGGCTGTCGTCTGCCGGATGTGCCAGGGGCTGGCGGTGGCTATCAACCCACGCACGCAGCGAGCGGAGCCAGGGGTTGTCCGGGTGCAGTGGATCCAGCACGATGACACGGACCGTATGGCCATGCAAATCGTGGCGCTTCATCAAATCATCCCACTTACCCTGGATTACCTGGGGCATGGATCACCTCAAAAATCAGGGACCGCGTTCACTGCTACCGGGCAGCAACTTATTTAATCTTGATCTTGGTATATTTCCCGTGCTCATCCACCTTGATTTCGCTGGGAATAACCACGTTGGTCTTCCGATTGGCGATGCCTATGACTTGGGCTTTCAGGCCGACGTAATTGGCCAGCAGCCTGGAATTGACCACCAGAGTCCACGCATGCCCCTTCACCAGAATTCCCGCCGGAAGGCCTTTAAGCATGCAGGCTTTTCCACAGCTTTTACCATGAGCCCGGTTCATCAGGCCATGGGCTGAATAACAGTTCATGTCCAGCAGGACTCCCTTCACATTCACCTTCACCGTGGAAGCTGCAAACGAAGTGCCCACCAACATGCACAACACGGCCAGCGCCGCCATACCGGATAACAAGAATCGCTTCATGGTACTTCACCTTATTTAAAGCCGACTTTCGATGGCATGCTTCCACGCAACGCACGTGGTCAACCCGCCATCGAGCACTCACATCTATTTTACGCCATCCTTGAACGAAGCCGCGTTTTGGCCCTTGAAGTCCGCGAATCAGACTTACCCGTCGAAACCACCCGCGCAACCTGCGGCGAAAGGCGCCGCGAATCACACCTCCTTATTATAGGCAACCTGACCGCAGGAGTTTAGCTAACCCATGGTGGCCGGCAGAGGCTAAAACCCATCGGCTCAAGCCTATCTGCGGCAACCGCCCCAACCAAGCCGTGCCTTCGGCCGGTCACAGGCATCCCGACCCTCCGACCATGGCTTATGCCCGGCGGGCCAGCGCCTGGCGTTGCAGCAGGTGCAATCGGCGAATGGCCGCGGCCGCCAGTTTTAGCATGGCCGCCAGTTGATCCATGGTAAACGACGCCTGTTCACCCGTGGCTTGCACTTCCACCAATGTGCCATCCGCCAGCATCGCCACGTTCATATCCACCTCGGCGGCGGAATCTTCCTGATAATCCAAATCCACCACCGCCTGGCCGGCCACCATCCCGGCGCTCACCGCGGCAATCTGGCCGCAGATCGGATCATCGGCTATCAGCCCCGCCCTGCGTGCGGCCGAAGCGGCATCACAAAGGGCCACGTACGCGCCGGTAATGGCGGCGGTACGTGTTCCGCCATCAGCCTGCAGCACATCGCAATCCAACCACAGTGTATTTTCACCCAGTTTTTTTAAATCAATCACCCCGCGCAGCGCCCGCCCTACCAGCCGCTGTATTTCCACCGATCTACCGTCGACCTTGCCCGCATCACGCCGCTTGCGCGAAGGCGTGGATGATGGCAACATGGCATATTCCGCCGTCAGCCAACCCTGGCCCTTGCCTTTCAGCCACGGCGGCACGCCCGGTTCAACCATGGCGGTGCACAACACACGCGTATTCCCGAAGCTTACCAGAACAGATCCCCCGGCATGGCGGGTAAAGTGACGCTGCAGGGTGACGGGGCGCTGCTGGCCCGGCTTTCTTTTATCGTGTCGCATATGGCCTGATCCTTCACAAACTAAAACCACGGATGTTCAAGTTCCTTTTGCGCCGGCCAATTGAACCGCCAGCAGTCCCTTTTGAAAATGCAGCCGATTTTCCGCCTGCACAAAAACCGCGCTTTGCGGTCCGTCCATCACCTCATCGGTGATTTCCACCCCGCGATACGCCGGCAGGCAGTGCATCACCATCGCGTGGCCCGGGGCTGCCGCCAGCAGGGATTGATTAATCTGGTAAGGTCCGAACACGGCCAGCCGCTGGGCCTTTTCATCTTCCTGTCCCATGCTGATCCAGGTATCGGTATAAATTACATCCGCCGCTTGCACCGCCACAAAAGGATCATCGGTGGCGGCGAAGTCAAAGCCAGGGTGGGCCTGGGCGGCAGCCCCGGGCCACGCG
>JAJZKY010000246.1 GCA_021803885.1 Planctomycetota bacterium | reverse complement strand
CAGGATGTGCCACACTTTTCGCGTTTTGTGCCACCAACACGCGCTAGGACGTTTTCAGGGCAAAAATAAAACCCGCTGATTTAGCGGGCTTTAGCGTCAATTTGCTGGTAGCGCTACCGGGAATCGACTATAATTCATATATCATTGATTCTAAATTGGATGAAACCGGACAATCAGCTTAGTTACCCCCAATGTTACCCCGGTTTTTCGGGCGCTACCCGACAATTCGGGTTTGCCCTTCCGACCATGGTAAGACTGCTACGGCGGTGCATCGGCATCCGAGATCACACGTGCAGTCTTTGTATGGCAGTTCAGGCACTTCGTCGAGACGGAAGGTCTTGTCCTTGAGAGCTAAGCACGCCTCACAGCCTCCAATCCCGATAATTTTAGCCCTCTTGATACCGGATTCGCGCATTCGCGCAATGTTGCTTTGGTGTTTGATATAAAAACTTAGCATTTGCGTAGCCGTCGCCGAGTTCACGGCTTTAATACCTGTCGACCGAGATACACATCTTTCTGTTGCTTCAGGGTCGTCCTCTTCGTAGCCGTCGTCCTCGTCCTCTTCCATAAATCCAGGCATACACTTTTCCGGTGCTGCGCGCCCCAGCAACTCTTTAACTGCGTAATTGAGATAGAGCCCCTCCCATTGCTCCGGTTGCAGTTCGTTCAAGATTTTCGGGCGCATAGTGAAAACTGTGGCAAGATCCTTTGCACGTTCTCCTGTAGAACGTGGTGCAGACTTTATTGTCATGGCCGCTATTCCAGGATGGGTTGGGGGATCATATTTGTTCTTGCGGTACTCGTCAGCGATACAGATGGCCTCTTTGAAATGTCGATTTCGGAGCGCAGCAATCACGCTGTCTGAGGCCATCTCAAACGCCCTTGCTTGTTCAGTTTTCCATGCTGATACGGCCAGACTTGCCGCAGGTGTGCATCGCAGGATCATTCGAGGCGCATGCTGCGCTTCCATGCCTTTCGGATCGGCTTCAAGTAGTCGTTGAATAAGTTCTGCTTTTTTGCCGCTGATCTTTAAGCCGCGCGATGACAGCATCGTCTTAAGGTCTGCTACTGTGGGCGCGAGTTCCAGTGCTCCATGCGCAATCAGCCCATCTATAACGCGCTGAGTATCCGTTCCGAACGCTGGTGCCCAGAGTTCTAGAAACCAGTCCTTAACCTCACGTGCCGATAGAAATTTTTCGAGTAGGGCCAGATGTGGCTGGCTGCTTGCCCAACTGGCCGGTGCCGATTGGACGTTAGACACCGATCCCTGCTGCTTGGAAAGTGGTTTTCGTCCTAACCACCTATCAAACCACCCGATCATGGCTACCAGCGAATTGGGAATTGCCACGGCGGACAAACGTACCCCGCAATTCCCGCAAAACCGCGCGCCTTCTACGTTGTGAGAGCGACACTGGGTACAGATCGGCATTTCAATGCTCCAGAAGTTTGCGAGGATTAGTTTACGCCGGTTGCGCGGGCGCGCCAGCGGACCTCGGCTTCAGTCGCCTTTACAGTTTTGGGTGCTCCGAGCCTTTCCGTTCCGGGTGATGGTTAGCTTGATTGGATGCAGTTATCCTGCGTTGACTTGCGCAGCTGCGCCATAATGGAGCCATCCCAGGCGGGGAGCGTTGAACTATGGCAGGCGGCAAGAGTGAATACGATCCGGGAATCGCGGCGGAGATTTGCGGGGTGATGGCCACGTCCTCCAAGGGACTATCTGCAATCTGTGAATCCGATGCGCGGTTTCCCCATCCGGCGACCTTTTATCGGTGGCTCATTGCCCATCCCGAGCTACGCGAGACATACGCGCGCGCGAAGAGTGAGCAGTTGCAGATTCTCGCCGACGAGATACAGCAGATCGCCGACGAGCCGCAAATCGGTGAGACGATTACGATGAAGGGCGACACCCGCGAGGTGAAGATTGCCGACATGATCGACCATCGGCGTCTCAGGATAGATACCCGCAAGTGGCTGCTGGCCAAGCTGGCCCCGCTTAAGTATGGCGACAAGGTGCAGACGGAACTTTCCGGCTCCGTCCAGGTCAAGTCTGCCCGAGATATGACGCTGGCCGAGTTGCGCGATTATCTGCTGCGCAAAAAGGCGGAGCGCGGCGAGTAGTTGTGCCAGTCACTCCGCTCACTGGAGCAGACCTCCGCATTCGCTATCGAAGGTGCTCAACGTCTCTCTTTCGCGTATCTTGAGCGTCTTCGGACAGAAGCCTTTAAATTTTGCATTCTCAGATGTTTCGCGCACCGTGCTCCCGTGTCCATTGGCGAAGGTGCTCACACTCTGTTTTTGAGCATCTTCGGGGGAATCGTGAGTATTTTCTGGCAAAGACCACATCCACGGCGCACGCATTCCATCCTTGCCGGACTGGACCCGAAGTGCTTTCTTGGCGCGGCGCAGGGTGGGATATGTGATGCCCGCTTGCTTTGCCGTTTCCCGGAGTTCTTCTTGCTTCCGGCTGCCCGGCCTCAGTTGTTCTGTCAGCCATTGGCAGGCATCGGCCAGCTTGTGATCCCCCGGCCCGGCTGGTGCGGCCAGTAAATCCGAAGCTGTAATCTGACTTTCGCCCGTCCACGCGAAGCGCCCCTCACCGTCTATAGAGTAGCCAAGCGCCCGCCCCAAACGGCCAACATTGGACTTGATATGCACCAGGGCGCGTGCATCGGGATCGTCTGGAAGAGACCCGGCCAGCATCTCCGAGCGGACAGCCCCGGTTAAGTCGATGCTACCTAAGCCCCGAAATATCGCCTTGCCGCCGCTCTGTTTGGACAAGTGTCGGAGTAGAAGGATCGCGCAGTCGTGCGATTCAGCGAGCTTAGATAGGCCGTCCATCACGGGCCGCGTTTCGTTGGAGCGATGCAGGTCCACGTTTGCGCCGAGATAGCTCTGGATGGGGTCCACAATCACCAGGCGCGCGCCAGTCTGAGAGATGGCTGCTTCCATCGTGTGAATATCGGCGAGCGTAACCCCTCCATGCCATTCTTCGCCGTCTGCGGGATTGAGTGAGCCTGTGAGCACATGGAAAAACGCGGCATTTCCGCCAAGCGCATCGAAGCGGGGCCGAATTGTTTGGGCAAGCGGGTTTTCGACGGAGAGATAAAGCGTGCTGGCAGGTTCCACATTTCGGCCATCGCACAATTTGCCGCGTGACAAATCGGCGGCCAAAGCGAGAGCGATAAAAGATTTTCCGGCTCCCGGATCGCCGCTGAGCATCGACAGCATTGCAGTGGGGAGGAATGGCTCCCAAAGCCAATCGACGGCGCGCGGCTCCACATCGGCGAGACAGACCAGAACAGGCTTCAAAGTTGGCCTTACCTCCGGTTCGGATTTTGGATTCGGATAGCGCGCGGGAATGTCATGCGCAATGGCCTTGACCTTTTCCTCTGGTAGAGGTGGGGTAAACTGCGCGTTCTCTTTGAGCAAAGCCGCCTCAATCGCCTCTGGTGTCATGCCCCGCTTGTGCATCGACCCTGTGAGCGAAACAAGGCGATTCGTTCGCCCGCCCTTGCCGATTGGTTGACTCGCTACAGCGCCCGCCGCTGGTGCGCTTTGCCGGTCCTGTGCGCCCGCCTGCGAATGGTTGAGGATGAGGGCCAGCAACCACGCAGGACACTGCTGAACGGGCAGAGAATCGTCTGAGTAGCGGTATACATGGCCGCTCGGATGAACGCTGGGCGGAATGACAATATAGGAATTACGCCCGCGAATGTCGATCCCCTCACACGGGCGTTTTGTGGCTGGGCGAACTTCCGCACCATCCGGCCATTCGTAGATGAGCGCGTACCCCCGCGCAGTAACCACGCACAGCCCTTCGGGAATCGCGCCGTACTCATCTTGCAACCTTTGCATTGCGGCGGGGTCATCTACATCGACAGCGAAGAAACCGGACTCGGGACCGGCAACGGCTCCCCAATTACAACGGGGATATTGACGCGCCCATGCCTCAATCTGCCCTAGATCGGATGTAGCCCGGCGCTGCCAGCCCGGCAAGCAGGGCAGTTTCGAGCGTGGCTTCAGAGGGTGGAGACGCCATCCACGCGCAACGGCCTTAGTGACTTCATGGGGTAGAGCAGTCATTTGTGCTGCTCCCGTCTTGGTGGAGCGGCAGGCTTCGGCCAGATAACATGCTGCTCTTGTCCATACAGCGGGCAGCCGGGCTGAACGCATACCAAATGGCCGCGCTCTTGGCGCAGATCGGATTCACACGCTCCACAAACTGGAAGGGCTTTCATTATTGGCCCTCCTTGCTGGTGGAAGCGATGA
This sequence comes from Planctomycetota bacterium, assembly GCA_021803885.1. The sequence goes on along the minus strand of JAJZKY010000246.1, from coordinate 2,588 downwards.
GGGCGCGGATTGACTCAACAGACCAAACGGTCGTTCTACTCGATAGCTTCAAACCACGGGGGTACTTTCCGTCTTTGATCCCTGCCCACCAAGACGACTTGCTGATAGGGATAAGGGCGGGAGTGTTTGATCTCGGATCACCAAGAATCTGATTGAGTCGTAAAAATCCAGTGGAGGGCAGTTCGTACATTGTTGGTCACCTCGGAATCGGAAGTAGTCCAGGCGGACTGTGATTCTGAGTTTGCCGAACTGCTTTCTGTGGGTATATCTACTAAATTCCCTGCGAATTTAATTCACCATTCACCATCACGGAGACCTTTCGCCGCTCTCTGATTTCGAAGCGCGATAGACTCAGGGTGATCAAACGGATACGAGAGATATACGAGAGGCTTGGACCTGCCTCTTTCGTCTCTTTGGTTAAATCGGGTCAACCACTCCGCATATTCGCGCTTTCCTTCTTCGCCTTTTGGGCCGCTTGCATTGAGTTGCGCACGAGCGCTGCTCACAAATTCCTCCACCTCTTTGCGTGTATAGTGCAGTGTATCCGCGTCCTCCTTTACGCCTCCAGACTCGCTCACTTGAAGTAACTTCAATTCTCTTTCTTCGACGCAAACCGCATGATAGAACCACCATTTTGCTTCATGCCGATCACGCCAATCCTTATACTCACGTGGTCCAGATGGCGTTTTTAGTAGCTCCCTCGCATTTCTGGCATGGCGTTCAATGGCTTGGCAGGATAAGCCCAGCCGCTCCCCGACCGCTGAATAGATACCACTTTTCCGCCCGGATTTTGTTGATCGAGTTTGAGCGTAGTGTCTGGCAGGAAATTCCTCATGTTCACCAGCAACGCAAGTTAGGAAATAGCATTTCCACATGGTGTCCCGTTCAGATTTTCTGCCACGCTTTTTCGGCCACGGATTTTTGCCCTCAAGAAAGCGCTCCACACCTTGCGCAACGCATTCGAGCGTTTTTTCACTCACCAATGCCTCGCTAGGGTTCGGAGAGAGCGGACGGCGCTTGCGCACCCAATAGACAAAATCCCGCAGCATGCTCGACGGATCATCCGTGCTCATAAAGCCTCTTTTCCTCTGTGCCATTCTTCAGCGTGTCCAGATAATCCGCCCATTGCTGCATCATCTCCCGCCGTTCAGGGAGAAAGCTGGTGCGGTTGTAGGCGCGTCCGTTGGGGTCTTTAACGGTGTGGGCTAACTGGTGCTCGATATAGTCAGGGCGAACACCCAAAACCTCGTCAAGAATCGTCCGCGCCATTGCCCGGAAGCCGTGACCGCTCATCTCGTCTTTGCTGATACCCATGCGCCGCATAGCTGCCAGAATGGCGTTATCGCTCATGGGCCGCTTGCTGCTACGCGCTCCCGGAAAGACATAGCGCCCGCTGCCGGTCAATGCGTGAAGCTCTCGCAGAATCGCCACGGCTTGAGTCGCCAGCGGGACGATATGCGGTGTGTTCGTTTTTGTGACCATGTAACGCCATTCCGCCGCGTCAAGATCGAAGTCGGCCCATTCCGCTTTGCGTAGCTCACCAGGGCGTACAAAAACGAGGGGAGCAAGACGCAGCGCACAGGCCACGGTGAATGTTCCCTTGTAGCCATCCAGCGCCCGCAAGAGCGCCGCCACTTGCGCCGGTTCGGTAACAGAGGCGAAGTGTTCGGCGTTCGTGGGCGGAAGCGCCCCGCGCAGATCGCTAGAAGGATCGTGCGCACAGCGCCCGGTTGCCACGGCGTAGCGGAAGACCTGACTGCAATCGCCCAGCGCCCGATGTGCGGTTTCGAGAGCGCCCCGGCCTTCAATGCGCCGGACCACGGCCAGCAATTCCGGCGCGGTCACGTCGGCAATGGGTTTGCCGCCCATCCAGGGGAAAACATCGCGCTCAAATCTGCGGAGAACGCGCCGCTGGTGCTGCTCTACCCACTGCGGGGAAAACTTCTCAAACCACTCCCGCGCCACAGCCTCAAAGCTATTGGCGGCCCGGTCCTGCCTTGCCGTCTTCTGGCTCTTGCGGTCCTCGCCGGGGTCCGTGCCTTCGGCCAGCAGCTTGCGGGCTTCATCGCGCCGGTTGCGCGCGTCCTTCAAGCCAACATCAGGGTAGACGCCTAGGGAGAGCAGCTTTTCCTTGCCGTCAAAACGGAAGCGAAAGCGCCACCACTTACCCCCGGCAGGGGTAACAAGCAGGAAGAGGCCGCGCCCATCAAAGAGCTTGGCGGCCTTTATACCGGGCTTGGCGTTGCGGATAGCGGTGTCTGTCAGAGGCATGGGGTAACTCCAAAGCCCTGATCCGGGGTTACCCCTAAAACTTACCCCACATCCGGGCTGGATGGTATTGGACAATGTTACCCCTGTTTGGTCTAATTATTCAACAAAATAAAAGAGATGCAGGAGCTAAAAAGCGTCACTGCATCTCGTTGGATCAACCTTTGGTAGCGCTACCGGGAATCGAACCCGGGTTTTAAGATTGAGAATCTCACGTCCTAACCCCTAGACGATAGCGCCACGCACTTGAACTTCGCGACCCGAGGGGTCACTGTTCTACTTTAACAAAATTCCCAATGGCCGACACCCTGGCCGAGATT
>JAJZKY010000245.1 GCA_021803885.1 Planctomycetota bacterium | reverse complement strand
AGTTTAATTGCGGCGAGCTCATCATCTGGAAAAGATTCTCAACGTCCGTGAGCTTTACATCAAAGATGATTCTGCCAATTACCCCACTTGGAGCTACAAAGAACGCGTCGTTTCCGTGGCCATCACCAAAGCCCTTGAACTCGGCTACCGCACCGTCGGTTGCGCCAGCACCGGCAACCTCGCCAACAGCGTCGCCGCCCATGCTGCCGTGGCAGGAATGAAGGCCTTTGTCATGATTCCCCACGATCTGGAGCAGGGCAAAGTGCTCGGATCGCTGATTTTCGGCCCCACCATGGTACGTATTCAAGGCAATTATGACGATGTAAACCGTCTCTGTTCCGAAATTGCCGACAAATACCAATGGGCCATTGTGAATGTCAATCTGCGGCCATTTTATACCGAAGGGGCCAAAACCTTCGGTTACGAAATTGCCGAACAACTCGGCTGGAAATTCCCCCAGCACACCGTGTGCCCCACGGCCGGCGGAACGATTTTGCCCAAAATTTACAAAGCCTATCATGAATTAATTGGCCTGGGCCTGGTGGAAGATACCGCCCCGAAAATTTACTCTGCCCAGGCTGCCGGCTGCAATCCCGTGGTGGAAGCCATTCGTGCCGGACGGGATTTAATCAAACCCCAAAAGCCCAAAACCATCGCCAAAAGCATTGCCATCGGCAACCCCGCGGATGGATTCTACGTGGTGCAGGCAGTCCGGCAAAGCGGCGGCTGGGGAATGGATGCCACCGATCCGGAGATCATTCAGGCCATCACGCTGCTGGCCAGAGCCGAGGGTATTTGGACCGAACCCGCCGGCGGAACCACGCTGGCCGCCACAATTAAACTCATTGAATCCGGACGCATTCCGCGCGATGAAAGTATTTGCGTCTGCATCACCGGCAATGGCCTGAAGACCACCGAGGTTGTCGCGGATCAACTGGTCATGCCCACCTCAATTCCACCCAAGCTCGATGCCTTTGATGCTTTTATTGCGGAATTGGATGGCGCTGCCGGTACACGCGAATTAGAGCCGTTGGCCGCTCGCACCTAGCCATTCTAAACACCCAACACTCATACAAGGAGATCTTCCTCATGGCGGTAAAAATTAGAATTCCCACACCTTTGCGACAAATGACCAACGGCGTGGAATCGGTGGAAGTAGAGGGCGGCGATGTCCATGCGTTGCTCTTAGCCCTGTGCGCCAAATTTGAAGGCATGGACAAACGCCTTTTCAAACAGCCCGGCGAACTCAACCGATTCGTCAACATCTACGTCAACGAAGAAGACATCCGCTTTCTGGATAATTTACACACCAAAGTTAAGCCCGGTGATGATGTCAGCGTTGTTCCTGCTATTGCGGGAGGTTGAACATGACCGCCTCTGAAACCATAAAAAAACGCGTGTGGCTGACCTTCGGCTCCCGCCGCATGGTGGAAACGCCTGCGCTGTGGCGCATGGCCCGCAAATTCCCGGATGTCAGTTTTGATATTCGCCAGGCCAGCGTGACCGCCGAGATCGGGATCATGGCCGTGCTTTTTGAAGGCCAACAACCGGAGGTCCAAGCCGCCATGGACTTTTTACAGCAGCAAGGCGTCACCGTCGAACCAATAGAAAAAAGCGTCGTGGAAGGATAATTTTGATATGGCACTATCCGAAATAGCTGAACAACTCGAACAGGCAGACCCGACATTGGCGCGGTACAACCGGCAAATGCTCTGGGCTCCTATTGGCGTGGAAGGCCAGAGAAAACTTCAGCAGGCTCGTGTTTTTATGGTGGGCTGCGGGGCGCTGGGCACCGTGCTGGCCAATACGCTCGCCCGAGCTGGCGTGGGCCACCTTACCATTGCCGATCGCGATTTTATTGAAATCAACAATCTGCAGCGGCAAGTGCTCTTTGATGAAACCGACATTGCCGATCAATTGCCCAAGGCCGAAGCTGCCAAACGAAAAATCGCTAAAATCAACTCCACCGTGCAGGTGCACGCCGTGGTTTCGGATATCAATTTTAAAAATATCACCCAATTTGCCCAGGGACAGGATTTACTGCTCGACGGCACTGACAATTTTGAAACCCGGTTTTTAATTAACGATGTTTCCGCCAAACTCAACATTCCATGGATCTACGGCGCCTGTATCAGTGCCATGGGGCTTGCCATGGTCATTCGCCCCGGTGTTACCCCCTGCTTGCGCTGCATTTTTGAAAGTGCCCCGCCGCCCGGCATGAACCCCACCTGCGATACGGCCGGCGTGCTCGGCCCTACCGTCAATGTGGTGGCCAGTTGGCAGGCAATGGAAGCCATTAAAATGTTGACCGGCAATATGGATGCCGTCAGCAAAAGCCTTTTCAGTTTTGACTTATGGGACAACCGCTATCAGCAGTTGAATGTCTCCAGGGCCAGAGAAATCGCCGATTGCCCCGTGTGCAAACACAAAAAATATGAATTCTTAACCGGCGATTTCAGCAGCTCCACGATTTCCCTTTGTGGGCGCAATGCCGTGCAGGTCAATAACCCGAGCGTGGAAAAGGTCGATTTTGAACAAATTGCCAAAGGCCTAAGCGCGGTGGGCAAGCCTACGTTCAACAAGTTCATGTTGAAGTGCTCCATCCGTGAGGGCCAGGGCGAACGGGCACGGAATTTTGATTTGACTGTCTTTTCCGACGGGCGAGCTATAATAAAAGGAACCAACGACATTGGCGTTGGTCGAGTGGTATACGCCAAATATGTGGGGGCCTGATTGCGGTTGGTCCTTTCATGTACCGTCAAAAAAGCAACCGGTTGGGATTAGCGGAATTCGAATTTAACCTTTACTTTTTTTAAGGAGTCTTTGCATGCTGGAAGCGTTTATTGGCACCATCAACCATACCCGTGCGGCCACCCTGAAACTGGTGGCGGATTTAACCGATGCCCAAATGGTCTTGCAACCCGCCCCCAAAACCAATCATCCGGCTTGGGTGCTGGGTCATTTGTATATGGTGGACTGCAGTTTTCTGACCCTAATCGGCGGCAAAGCCCCGGAGTTGGAAGCCAATTGGAAAGAGATTTATGCCGGTGGCAGCACGCCTGTGGCTGACCGCGCTAAATATAAACCCAAGGCTTGGTATCTGGAGCACATGGCCGCGGTTCGCCAGCAAATTCTGGCCCAGTTGCCCAAACTTACCGCCGCAGATCTCGCCAAGCCCCATCCGGATCCCACCCGGCGGGAGCGTTTTCCCACCATCGGCCATACCATATTCATGTATGGTACATGGCACGAAGGCTACCATGCCGGCCAATTATCCACCTGGCGTCGCGTGCAAGGCCTGCCGGCAGTGTAAAAGCGGCGTCCCCTGCCACCGGATTTGCCCCGCGCGGATGTTCAATTTGGCAGGCGTTCCCAGTGCCACTGCCTGCCAAACCAACCATGGTGCGCGCTCATCAACCATCCATCCGAAGCCCGTCGCGTTACTTCGCCGTCTTAACGGCACGCGGTTCCGTGCCCGCCAGAAGCCGCCGAATGTTGCTCCGGTGCTTGACCACCAGGCCAACGCCCAGAATCCAGCTTGCCGCCAGCAACGGCCAAAGTTGTGGCCAGGGGGTCACGCGCAATAGATGCCAAAACTCCGGAGCGATCCGCCCAAAAAATGGCACCAAAAGCACAAACACTACCGTAGCCGCCAACGACGCCACCGAAATAATTCGCCACGTCAGAAACACCACGAGAAACGCCAACCCCGCTGCCAAGCCGGCCAGCGTAAACACCGGCCATATGCCCAGCACCGCCCCAAAGCTCGTTGCCACGCCCTTGCCCCCGCGAAAACGCAGATAAATCGGAAACAAATGTCCGCAAATGGCCGCAGCGGCCGTCAGCAATGGAAGATACGCGGGAGCGTGCCACCTCCGGCTCAGCAGGTCGCTGCACAGCACCGGCAAGAGCCCCTTAAGAAAGTCCAAACAGAAGGCGTAAAAAAAATACCGCAATCCCAGCACCCGGCCGGCATTGGTGGCGCCAATATTCCCACTACCATGTTTGCGGATGTCCACGCCTTTGGCCAGGCCCAAGAGCAGCCCAAAAGGAATGGACCCCACCAGATAGGCCGTGATCGGTCCAATCAGCGCCAGCCAGGTCATACAACCCGATGATATCAATGCATTCCTCACGCCTTGGCCCCGATACTCCGAGCCTGCCACCCAGCCGCCCACTGCCCCCGCCATCCAACCTCTGCGAATTATACCGGCTCTCCTTCGGGTTTCACCATCACAGGCGACGAAATCGACCCTCCGGATTATAATTACGTTCTTTCCCGGCTTGCCGCTGGGTGGTGTGTGGATAATGTATTCAACCGCAACATGACCAATAACCGAATATATAGAAGCTCGCATGCGTGGAAATACGCGCCGGTGGAGGTCGTGCTATCGCTGTACACCATATCCACGCGGCGATAGCGCTTGGCATTGCTTAGTGGGGTTTACAATATGAATATAACGGTTATTGGCTGTGGTTATGTCGGCTTGGTGTCCGGAACCTGCCTCGCCGCTCTCGGCCACCACATTATTGCAGTAGATGTGGATAAAGCCCGCGTGGAAAGCCTGCGCCAGGGCAAGGTGCCTATCTATGAACCCGGCCTCTCGGAACTCATTCAAGCGGAGGTAAAAAGTGGCCGCCTCTCCTTCACCACCGATACCGCCGCCGCTGTGGCCGCCTCCGAAACTATTTTTATCGCTGTCGGAACCCCCCCCGCCCCGCAAGGCGGCTACGATATGACCATGCTTTTTGCCGCGGCAAAAACCGTCGCCGCTGCTGCCAACGGCCCTAAAACACTCGTCATTAAAAGCACCGTGCCACCCGGCACCGGCGACCAGCTCGAAGCGCTTGTAAAATCCGCTGCCCATCCTCTGGAAGTGGCTAACAACCCGGAATTCTTGCGCGAAGGCACCGCCATTCAAGACTTTATGCAGCCCGACCGCATTATTTTCGGAGCCGGTTCCAACCGGGGCCTCGCTGTCTTACGCGAAATTTATCAACCCCTCATCGATCGTGGCTACAGCATCTTTTCCATGGGCCGGCAAAGCGCCGAACTGACCAAGTTCGCCGCCAACGCCATGCTCGCCATGCGCATCAGCTTCATCAACGAGCTTTCGCAACTCGCTACGGCGGTTGGGGCTGATATCGAATCCGTCCGTATGGGTATCGGTTCCGACAAACGCATCGGCCCCGCGTTTTTAAAGGCTGGCGTCGGTTACGGCGGCTCTTGCTTTCCCAAAGATGTCGCCGCCCTGGTCCATCAGATGCGCCACCTTTCACTGGAACCTCACCTGTTGGAAGGCATTGAAAAGGCCAACCAGCGACAAAAGGTGGCCTTCTCCCGGCGCATCCTGGACACGCTCGCCGGCGTTAAAAATCCGCATATTGCCGTCTGGGGCCTCGCCTTCAAGGCGGATACCGATGATGTTCGTGAAGCACCCGCCTTTGAAATCGTCCGGGCACTCCTCGGCGGCGGCGCCGCGGTAAGCGTCTACGATCCCCAGGCCATGCCCAACAGCCGCTCTGTTCTCAAAGACACGGTCCGCTGGTGTGATGATCTTGAGCACTGCACCCGCAACGCCGATGCCATCGCCCTTGTTACCGATTGGCCGGTTTTTGTCACCATCGACTGGCACAAGGTCAAGCAGTGGATGCGCGGCCTGCACGTGTTTGACGGCCGCAACTGCCTGGCCAGCGGACGCGTAGCCGCCGCCGGCCTGCACTATTACGCCATCGGCCGGCCCGAGGTAAAGCCGGGCGCGGGTCGTCAAGGCAGCGTGGGTGTTATCAGCGCGGGCTGAAATCAACTATCGTATTTGTATCGTAAGGATATTCTTCATGACCAGCGGCAACTTTTCTGCCTATAAAAATTTACCTGTTTTAGTCACGGGAGGCGCAGGATTTATCGGCTCACATCTCGTCCGCGGCCTGCTCGACGCTCAAGCCAAAGTCGCCGTCCTGGATAATTTCAGCGCCGGCTTTCGTTCCAATCTGGAAGAAATTTTGCCCGCCATCACCCTTTTCGAAGGGGACATCACCAATCCCACTGACTGCGATCGCGCCGCCGCCGGCCGCGCCATCATCTTTCATCTGGCCGCGTTGGGTAGCGTGCCTGGCTCGGTGGACGCGCCCGTGAAATACAACATGGTCAATATCAACGGCACTTTGAACATGCTCCAAGCCGCCCGCCAGGCCAACGCTCGCCGCCTCGTCTACTCCGCCAGCAGCGCCGCCTACGGCGACAGCCCCACGCTACCCAAAATTGAAACCATGCTCCCCGCCCCCAAAAGCCCCTATGCCGTTGGCAAACTGACCGGTGAATACTACGCCCGCGTCTACTCCCAGGTCTACGGCCTTTCCACCGTCTCCCTGCGTTACTTCAACGTTTTTGGCCCCCGCCAAAATCCCAAAAGCCAATACGCTGCCGTTATTCCCGCCTTCATCACCGCCATTTTGCGTAATGACCCGCCCAACATCTACGGTGACGGCGAACAAACCCGCGACTTTTGCCACGTCGCCAACGTCGTGCGCGCCAATATGCTCGCCGGCCTTGCCACCAGACATCTTGCCGGAGAGATAGCCAATATCGCCTGTGGCGAAAATATCAGTCTCAACGCCATGCTCGATAAAATGGAGGCGCTTCTCCAGAAAAAAGTCCAGCGAAATTACCTGCCCGCCCGACCCGGTGATGTCCGCGATTCCCTCGCCGACATCACCCAGGCCCACACCCTTCTCGGCTACGAGCCGGCGGTCTGGTTCCAGCAGGGCCTGGAACAAACCGTCCAATGGTTCGCCAGCCAAACCGCTTAGTGAACATACGGTGCCCCCGAAGGCCCAAGCACCACAGGCCAACCGCCTT
>JAJZKY010000244.1 GCA_021803885.1 Planctomycetota bacterium | reverse complement strand
GTTACTGGAAACCATTTTAGAGCAGGGCCGCCAACGCAAACGACAGACGGCCATTGTCGATGATCGCGGCGAGGTGAGTTTTTCTCAACTGCGGGCGGCTGGAAGCATCATGCTGGGGCATATCAATCGATCCCGCCGATCCACGGAGCGGATCGGTATCCTCATCCCGCAATCCGCAGGGTGTGCCATCGCATTCCTGGCGGCCCGGCTGTCGAACCGGGTGGCGGTCATGTTGAATTTCCTGCTAAAACCGGCGGAGCTGGTGGACATCTGCCGCGATGCACAATTGGAAGTTGTGATCAGCATTACGTATTTCAAAGAACATAACGAGGCACTGGCGCAAGCGGGCTTGGAGGTGATGTTGATGGATCAACTCTCCTTCCGCCGAATCCCCTGGCCGCGTCGCAGGCCGCAGCGAAAACCTGATGATGTGGCGGTGATTCTTCATACCAGCGGCACATCTTCCTCGCCCAAGGGTGTCATGCTGACGAATGAAAATCTGGATTCCAATGCCCATGCCGCCATTGCCCACGCACACTTTAACCAGCAGATGACCTTTCTGGGTGTGCTGCCGATGTTTCACGCTCTGGGGCTTATGGCCACCTGCCTTATCCCGCTGAGCCTGGGTTGCAAAGTCATTTACATTGCAAGATTCAATCCGTCCGCGGTTGTCGATGCCGTGCGCAAACATCAAGTACAGGTATTAGTGGCGGTGCCGACGATGTATGCCCTTCTGGCCCATTCCAAGGCCGCGTCGCGCGAAGCATTGGCGAGTGTGAAGTACGCCATCAGCGGAGGCGAACCGCTCCCCGTGGCGCTGATCGGTGAATACCAGGATCGTTTCGGCATTCCGCTGCTCGAGGGTTTCGGCCTGACGGAAACCTCACCCATGGTGTCATTTAACGTCCCTTGGGCGTGGAAAGCCGGCTCCGTCGGTCGCCCCATTTCCGGGGTGGAGATAAAAATTGTGGACGATCAGGGAAATGAAATCAGCGATGGTGGATCGGGAGAGCTTTGGGTTCGCGGGCCGAATGTGATGAAGGGGTATTTCAATCGGCCGCAGGAAACGGCGGAAGTGCTGACGCCTGACGGCTGGTTTAAGACGGGGGATATCGCCCGCCGGGATAGCGAGGGTTTTCTCTACATCACGGGACGGAAGAAAGAATTGATCATCATGGGGGGAGAAAAAATCGTCCCGGCGCAGATCGAGGAAGTCCTTCGGAAATTTCCCGGGGTCGTGCTTGCTGCCGTCATTGGTGTGAAAGATCCGCAGCGCGGTGAAGCGCCGGTCGCATTTATTCAGTGGAATCCTGATGTGCCATGCAAACCCACACCGCAGGAACTCCGGGCGTTTGTCTGCCGATCGTTGGCGGCCTACAAGGCCCCGCGGGAATTCTATTATGTTGACGAAATGCCCCGTACTCCCACCGGAAAGATTTCCAAAAGGCATCTTGCCGTGCCGACCCAGGAGCAGTGCGCATAGCGAACGTGCCGCATCGGCCCGATGCGGAGATCAATGGGGCGCGGTATCTCCCGGCGTGCCCGCATCAACCGTTGCGACTGTCAGCCAGTCCGCAATCGGATGGGTGGAATGACACATGCCGCAGGTAATGGGTACATGGGTATAGCGTTGTCCGCAGCCGGGACAGACGGCGTGGGCGGCAAAGATGTCAAATTGTGTGTTACATTGCGGGCACTTGATGTTTAATCCTGCCGGAGGGCTGTTATGGCACTGCGGGCAATGGCAGTCGGAATGAACTGCCGGGGCATTCCGGGTCCGACCGGCATTGATATACGCCCGGCGGGCGGTAAAGAAGAGGAACCCCATGATCAGAACGGCATAAATATTATTTGCAATTCCCCCTTGTGATAAAAGCAGGATCAGCAGGCCCAGCGAGCCGATCATACCGATGGCGGCGGCGATGCGAATCGCCTTGGCCTCCTTCATGAACAGCCAGAGGATGCTGGAAAGTATCTGTCCTCCGTCAAGCGGATAAATCGGCAGGATATTAAAAATCAGTAGAACAATATTCATGAGTTGCAGGGCGGCCAGGAAGTGGATCACATTGAGATTCAGACTCGCGTGGTCGGCTGCCGCCAGATGATTCAAACCGTAAAACACGGGCACCAGCACCACGTTAACCAGCGGACCGGCCGCGATGGCCCAGAGCGTGGCGAGCGGCCGCCGGGGAGCATTGACAAAAGCAATCCCGCCGAACGGCCAGAGGATGATCGTATCGGCCTTGCCGCCGACACTGCGGGTCGCCAGTGCATGGCCAAATTCATGCGTTAAGACAATGGCAAAGAGTCCAAGTGCCTCGGCATAATTCCATACCGGACTCGAGTACCGCTTAATGGGAGACTGGGCGAAGAACCACAGAGCCAGAAACCATGTGTAATGCAGGTAAACCGTGATACCCGCTACACGAAAAAGCTTAAATGCGCCACGGAACATGGATGATCCTCAACCAAATCTGTGCACCAAGCGAGCTATCATGCGGTGCCGCACGGCGGCATCTGCCCCCATTTATCACTCCGGCCGGGCGCTGATACCACCATACCACTATAGGGCAGATTACGGCAAATGGCGCCCCGCGCCGCCGAGCGCAGGTGATTCACGACCAGGGCAAATGTCAGCCGGTGGATTTAATGCGCCGGTCACCACATTGATGAAAACAGGTACGAACCGCAGGGGGCTCAGAGAGGACGGGCGACTGCGCCGCCATATAGCCGCCGGCTTGCCGGCGGTAACGCTGGAAAGGGTATCAGGTTCGCAGAGGTTGAGGTTACTGGGGTCGCAATCCAGCGATGCCGCCAAATCCGATGTGTCGATACACCATTGAGTTTTCATTAACGCAGACGGTAGCAGGGACTCAAACTGGATTTTGCGTCGGAGTATGTTCTGCAGGCGCTCCCATCACAGAGAACTGGATAGATGCGCGAAAAACTGGCTGATACTCGGCCAGAAAATGAACAGGAACCCTACCATCGTTGCAAGGCCGGCAAGCAGTCCAACGGATATCTCGGCGAATCTACCCTCGGAGGCACCCGATTTGCCCCCACGTCGTGGAATCAGTTTCTCGGCGAGTTCGGCGCATGCAGAGTATCCAACCAGCACCGCAAACAGCCAGAAAAGGGCGCACGCCGCCGCGCGCGAAATCGCAAGTTCAATAGGACCAAAATGCCAGCCGTGGAGAGGTGGAAAATAAAGCCATTCGATCATCGCCACGATCACCGCGAACAAAATGCAATTTCGGATGGCGACCAGGTTCGAGGCCCTTCGCAGTAATGGTCTCATGTCAATTACTCCTTTCCCCGTCGATGCGGGACACCCATGGTGGCCGCGTGCTGGTTTGACGGCGGCGGGGCCGAGAGAGCGGGACGCGCGGTGACAGTTTGCTTGCCCTTGGGGTTCAAAAGGCCCACGCTCGCTTCGACGCGGCGGATCGCCAAGGGCGTGGTCATCGTTTGAGGGAATATGTCTACGCCTCTGGCAAAGCATTGCCCGAATGTATTAAAGCATAACCAGTGCCATTCCCTGTAGGAATGTCCGGCGGGTCCCGTGCCCCCGTACCGCCGAGAGTAAACGTAAAGGAAATTGGCTCCGACGTGCAGGAGCGTGGAGGCGCCGTGGCCCGGCCGCACCCACGCGTACTTCACCACGAGGTGTGCCGCCAGCCGCGTCACGGCACCGGCACCTTCGGAAAGCGGCGCACGGCCTGTTCCCATCGCGAAAATAAATTCATCGTTCAACTTCGATAGGGACTTTATCGCCCCCTGTGCCTGGTCCCTCGCCAGCCACGGCGCCGCTCCATCCCAGGCGAGCCTTTCAGCAAGCCGCCGCTCCACTGCCCGGCGCCCGTGCAGGCGGACGGTGTCGGGGTTGTTCCATCCGACAAAAGGCGACGCACGCGGCCACCAAACATCGAGGCTTGGTATGTCTCCCCGTGCCACCATATACCAGTTGGGTGGCGGCTGGCCCCTGCCATGCACGTCGAGTTCACCCGGAACCGTCGGAACCCGCGTAAGGAATGCGTTCTTGTATATCCGCCAATGCTGCGATGGAAACCGGCGGCTCCGCGGCCAGGCAGAATCCGGCCCGGACCAGCTTACCGTCAATCGGCGGGACGATCCGTACTTATTCGATAGGGGGGCAAAGAGGTAGCCGGACCCTGGCTGAATCGAGACGACCCGGCCAAAAATATCCGCAACGACCCAGCCTTCTCGCGCGGCTCTGGGGATGCGGCCGCCCAAGCGGGCAGTCATAGGGGCTTTCACCTCGCTGGTGCCGGGCACTGAAGACGGCCACATGGTCACACGGGCCTGCCACGCGGCGCAAGCTGCCAGCCAGAGACCGAAAAGCAAAAAGGTGCAAACAAGCCGCAGCCAGCCCCGAATGCCGCGCTCAACCGTCGACGTCGTATCTTGCCGGCCCGGCCCGGCTCCAGCGGTCATTCTTGGCCCTCAGTATATGCTTCGTATATTTCCTTTACGATGTCAGCGAAATCTGCCCGCAGTTCACTTTGCGTCTGTTTCAGCGCGAGGTTGCCGGAGGTCCCGCCCCAGTGCTGCGGAGCGGGCGTGAACGAGATTTGGAAATCCTTTCGTGTGGTTGATTGGTATTTGACGTCGGTCGGATGGCCGTCCTCGATGCACTTGCAGGTGTATACGCGCGTGATCTTCCAATTAATGAATGCGTTGTGGGGGAGCGCCACGCTGGTGCCGCTGAATGTCTGCATAAGCGGATTCACGATGCGGCCCGTGTCGGACAGGCTGGCAAAATCCTTCGCGGCATCGGCACGCATCCCTGCGGAGGGACTGCCGGATAAATCCCATCGGCCGACAATAGGCCACCCGTCATCATTGCGGCAGTAGTGCGGCTTCGATAGATAATATCTCCGGTCGGCATGGGGCAGTGCTGTGCGAGTTGGGGTTCGCGCTTCTCCACCGCAGTGAGAGCGAGGATTCTCTGCCCTTCGTTCAGCGGTTAATATGTCAGCACATGCAACCATGACACGGCCTCAAAATGGAATTACTGTCGAAATCATAACGCGCTTGGACAGGGCGGAGAAGTCGCAGTAGGTGGCCGCCCCAAGTATTAAATGGCTTGCCGCAGCTCATGGATTACCGCCCGCCGAACCCGCAGGCCCTTCGCGAGAAATCCCCCACCAACCAAGCCCGGCAAAAGCACACCAACCAGATTCGAAAACCCCCACGCCGGATGGTGCCTTCCGGGGAATCCGAAATTGAAATGTAATTCCCCGACGACGAACAACCCAGCGGCGATTAGGTGCCCCAATCGTAGGTATCGGACGTGGAACACGCCCCTCCCAGATCGCGCCGATACAGCGACTCGGACACCGTCCACGGAGACTGCACGGCACCCCCGCACGGCGCAGACAATCACGCCCCTGGACGTATGCCTGCCGTAGAAGAGCCGGCTGGGCTCGAGCGCAGTGAGCCTTGGCACGTTCATTGCTCTGGTCGGTTGGGTCAGTGCCTGCAGCCAAACGACCGCCTCCTCGGCGCCCATTCCGGTTTCCAAGATCGGCGCCCCAGTGGCATCGGGTCCCGCCCCCTCTGGAGGGCGTGGCGGCGCGTCCCTAGGCGGCCGCTCAAGCCGAAGGTTCAGCAGTTCTCTCCGTCTCCAATGGCCCAAAACCGCAATCGTAAGCAATACGGAGAGGACCACCGACGCAGCCACCGCAAGGTAAACCATGGAAGGGATCTCCCGGACTTAAACGCCAACCATTCCGATCAGCCAGTAGTATTCGCCACCGGCTGTCACGCTGAACTCCGGTGTCAACGGGGACGCCCTCGGTTACGTTCGTGACTCCACCGCCCGCATACAGGCCGTAGCTGTAACCGGCCGGTCTCCTGCGGCCCAATATTCCACGAAAGGCTCGGCGTGCCAGGGCCTCTCTCCGCGCTGGCGTAGCAGCAACATGCAACCATCACACGGCCTCAAAATGGAATTACGGATGAAAGCCTAACGCGCGGGGCAGGCGGAATCAAACGGCGGGCGAGACGCTCGCGCCCCCAGTTTTCCTGATACCCTGATACCCTTTCCAGCGTTACCGCCGGCAAGCCGGCGGCTATATGGCGGCGCAGTTGACCGTCCTCTGCGTTCCACTGCGCCCCATGCGGTTAAAATGGCTTTTCCCGCGGTGGTCACCGGTAGAATAAATCCACCGGCGCGCAATCGCGATGGTCGTGATTCACCTGCTCCGCCGCGCGGGCTGCATAACCGTGCGTGCGGAGTTTTTCCGGGCGTGCAAAAACAGCTTCACACAAGTCGCTCACGGCATGTTCCAAGGCCTTGAGAACGGACCGAGACACGAAGTCGTCTGGCGCTTAAATTTGAAAATCCGGCGGTAATTCCTGAACAAATTCACGCGGCGGGCGATTGCGGTATTGCAGTTCGGGGTGTTTGACGCTCACGCGCGTATTGGCGGGCACGGACTGGGTAACAAATACATTTCCATTAATGGTGGCGCCGCGCCCGACCACGGTCTCACCCCCGAGAATGCTCGCATTCGGGTAAACCATCACATCGTCTTCAAGTGTCGGGTGGCGTTTGGATCCGCGCAGACTCTGACCACCGCGTGTGGATAACGCGCCGAGCGTCACCCCCTGATAAATCTTCACATTGCGCCCGATGACGGTGGTTTCGCCGATCACCACGCCCGTTCCATGATCAATGAAAAAATATTCGCCTATCCGCGCACCCGGGTGGATATCAATGCCGGTGAGGCTGTGGGCATATTCGGTCATCGCACGCGGAATCAGCGGCACGCCGAGCCGGTGCAGTTCGTGCGCAACCCGGTAGATGGTAATCGCAAGATAGCCCGGGTAACTG
>JAJZKY010000243.1 GCA_021803885.1 Planctomycetota bacterium | reverse complement strand
CGATCGCCATCAGCTCGCCGAGATTCTGAAAACCTTGAGTTTGGCCGATGGTTTTATCTACCGGGATGTCATAGGCGATGTTGGTACGGGTATAAAGGCCGTGGATGAATTGGAGCGGCGCAATCTTGCCGAGGTGATAGCCGCCGCCGGTAAGCGTTTGGCGGAAGCCTTGCGGGTGATGGAAGAACTGGCCAAAACCATGCGGCCGGGGGCTGCTAGAACTCTTGAATCGATGCGTTATCGCGGATACACCGTCGAACAGAGCCTGTTGCGCGCAGCAGGGGGGCAACAACAGCAACAACGGCTGGCGGGGGTAAGGCTGTGTGTATTGCTGACGGAGTCTCTCTGCCGTCATCCATGGCAGCAAACTCTTGAGGCCATACTTGCCGGCGGGGTGGACTGTGTGCAACTTCGCGAAAAATGTTGGGCTGATGCGGCCCTGCTGGACCGCGCCCGGGTGGTAGTAGCCGCGTGCCGGGCGGCCGGGGTTTTAGCCATTGTCAATGACCGCGTCGATATTGCGGTGCTGGCCGGTGCGGACGGTGTGCATCTGGGCCAAGGCGATCTACCCTGCGCGGACGCCCGCAAAATTACCGGAGCCGATTTTTTCATCGGTGTATCCACCGAAACCATTGAGCAAGCCCGCCAGGCGGTGCTCGATGGGGCCAGCTACATCGGTGTTGGCCCGATGTTTCCCACGGCAACCAAGCCTAAACTCCATGTGGTGGGTCCGGCTTATGCCCAGGCGGCAGTGGCGGAAATGCCCATCGCGTGCATGGCCATCGGAGGCATTACCGCCGAGAACATCGGGGCGGTGACCGCTGCCGGCGTAACGGCAGTTGCGGTGTGTTCTGCAGTGCTTGGGGCAGAGGATCCGCAGGCTGCGTGCCTGAAAATAAAGAGTCAATTGACCGCGACATTGCGGCCGGGATCGCCAACGGGGGCAAACGTCGGCAATCCCGGCAACTATTGGACAACATCCGCGGGTTAAAGGGGCCAAGGATGGCAAATGCAACACCCGACGATAGAACCTCATCAGTGGCTCAGCGGGATGCCGGACCGGCACCTACCGACCCGACGGCGCGGCCATCGAATCGTCCAGGTGAAAGTTTCATAGGTCATGCGAATTTGATGTCGCGTTTAACGCTGGTTTCGCGCGTCTTTGGTCTGTTGCGTGATAAAGCGTGCAGTTATTACCTGGGTGTGGGAACCGATTGGTCGGCTTTCTGGATGGGGTTTCAGTTTCCCAATTTATTCCGCCGTATTTTTGGCGAGGGGGCCTTGAACGCAGTGTTTCTGCCGGTTTACAAGCGTGTTGGTCGTGACCATGGGCAACCCGCCGCCGACCTTCTGGCCCGGGTGGTGGCCACGCTGCTGGTGATGATGTTTGCCGTCATCATCATCCTGGGCGATGCGGTGCTGGTGCCGGCGATTTTTTCACCGCATACGTTACCGGCGAATCGTCTGGCCGCGGCCATGATTGCCTTAATGCTGCCTTATTCGCTGCTGATTTGTTTAACCGCGTTTTTTGCCACGGTAGCGTCCGCGCATGAAAGATTTGCCGCCCAGTCCCTGGCCCCGGTAATCGTTAATATATTGATGATACTGGGAGCCGCTCTGCCGGTGTGGCTGTTTACCAGTGCGTATCCGATTTCGCAACGTGTTTTCTGGGTGGCCGGGGCGGTACTGGTGGCGGGTATGCTGCAGGTGATGTTGATGGCGGTGAGCCTGCGTCGCGTCGGAGTGGGCATCGGCACAAGCTGGAATTGGCGGGCCGCAGGCCTGCGCGATGTGCTGGTTCCCATGCTTCCGATGATCATTGGTTTTTCTGCGGTGCAACTCAACACATTTATGGATTCACAAATTGCGTGGTGGCTTTCGCCCGATGGACATGGCGGAAAAATGGTGTTTCTGTTTCTGGGTCAGCACGTACATGTACCCATGCTGGCGGGGGCATTGGGCAAGCTTTCCGTGGCGCAGCGCATCTACCTGCTGCCCGTGGGCGTGTTTGGGGTGGCCACGGCTACGGCGGTGTTTCCGAAAATGTCGGCGGCGGCGGCCATGGGTGACACTGCGGAGCTCAAGCGACTTTTGCAACAGGCCCTGCGCAAGAGCTTGTTTATCAGCGTGCCCACGACCATCGGTATGATTCTGATCGCACCGCTGTTGATTACTGCCATTTATTTTGGGGGGCGCGTTACGGCCGGGGATGTGGCCCGCGCCGTATGGGCGGCCCGCTGGTTCTGTGCTGGAATATGGGCTTTTGAACTGCAAATGATTTTGCTGCGGGTGTTTTACGCCCTGCGTGATGTCCGCACTCCCATGCGCGTGGCAGTGGCCATGGTGGCGCTGAATTTTACGCTTAATCTTTCTCTGGTGTGGTTTATGCAGGAGGGCGGTCTGGCGGCGAGCACCAGCCTGGCTGCGATAGGCCAATGCGGACTTCTGCTATTTATTCTGCGCCGGAGGCTGGGCAGGCTGGGGCTGGCCTCTTTGTGCACGATGCTGGCCAAGGCGTTATTTTGCGGAGGTATCATGCTGTTGGCGGCGGGAAGTGTGGACAAGGGACTCTCTGCCTTATCCTGGCTGAGTCCGGAACATCGACTGCTCGGGGCCTGGGTGCGTTTGCCTGTAACCGTGCTGGTAGCCCTGCTTGCCTACGGTGTATCCGCCCGTCTGATGGCCATGGAGGAATTACAGCATGTACCCATTCTGCGATGGCTGTCCCGGCACCAAGATACGTAGCGTTAGTCCATCAGAGCCAGCGCACGGTGCCGGCTATTTGACCCCGGGTGGAACGGTCATTACGGGGCAGCCGGCGTCACGCACGACCGTCTCCACAGTGTTGCCGAGAAAGAACCGCCCGGTATGCGTTAAGCCATGATTACCCATCACTATAATTTCCGCCTGCCACTCTCTGGCTACCGCCAGAATTTCCACCGCCGGATCGCCGATACGTACAAATTGCGATGCCTGTGCGGCATGCACTTCGGAGGCCAGGTTGGCACACCATTGTTTGCCATCCGCGGCCAGTTTGCCCAACATTGCAGGAGTGAGTCGCGGCAACTGCGCCTGCTGCGTTTCCGCGCAGTCAACCACGTAGACCATGGCCAACTGGGCATGAAGGCGATCGGCCATGGATACGGCCACCTCCAGGGCCTGGCGGGCAGACGGCCCGGGATCCACGGCTACCAGAATGCGATTCCATCCCCTGGGATTTATGGTATTGACAGGGGGCGCGTCGGGATGAATGGCCGCGGCAGGACTGGGGGTATTTTGTTCCGGTCCGGCCGCCTCTACCGTTCCGGATCGCCGCCGATCTACCAAGCGATTGTGACTCATGGCATTATCTCCTGTGCAGCCTGCCGGATCGAATACCTGAACGTCTCTGGCGGCTAAGGGCATGCGCCGTCGCCGAAAAAGCAATTTTTGTGCAGACGCATGTTTCACCTGTGTCATCCTGCAGCTTCAATAGCGATGTTCCGCGGTAAACCGCATGGCCGCAGCCGCAATTGCGTTGCGATATTCGCGGCGTACGGTATTCTGCGGATCGGCCACGGTAGCCATATTGGCGACATCTCGCAGCTCGTTGATGGATCCAATATTGTGGTTTTGCAGCCACATGGCAATTTCCGCTAAAACCGGTTGGGCATAGTCCGGCCCATTTTCCAGCAGCGACGTGGTCATTTGAGCTACATCCGCACCGGCCATAATGGCACGTACCACATCCGTGGAACCATGGATACCGCCGGTAATGGCCAGAGACAGCTTCGTCCATGGTGACAAAACAGCCAGCCAGTCCAGGCGCATCGCCAGATCGGCGCGGTGTGGGGAACTGGTGCGGAACATTTCCCGCTCTATGGTGGTCGCAGGACCAAGCTGAAAAAAGCGATTGAACAGCACCACTCCATTGATGCCGACCCGTTCCAACTGATACACCATGTTCGGCAGGGAGGAAAGATACGGATTTAACTTAATGGCCAGAGGAATCTTGACCGCATCACGCACGCGATGTGCTGTTTCGAGCAATTGCCGTTCCATTTCCGCGCCGGTTTGTTTAGGATTCATGGCCATTAAAAATATGTTGAGTTCCAAGGCATCTGCCCCATGATCCGCCACGCGGCGAGCCAGTTGTACCCAGCCATCAAGCGTGCGACAGTTCAGTGATGCAATCACGGGAATGGCTATGATGCTTTTGATATAGGCCAATGTTTCCAGGTAGGTGCCGGGGTGTCCCTGCTGGGTTGGGCGGGTCCAGCAATGTTCGGGGAAATCTTCGTTGGTAACAGGCGGTGCGAAAGCGTCCATCGGTTCGCGCGGCATATCTTCTTCAAACAGAGAATGCATGACGATGGCTCCTATGCCCGCATTCTCCAGCCGACGTACAAAACTGGTGTCTCGCGTCAAGGGAGAGGCTCCGACCAGCAAGGGCGATTTTAAGGCTAAGCCCAGGTATTCCGTACACAATGAGGGTACGGGCTTAACCTTACTGGAACCATTGCCATTAGCAGTTATATTTTTATCCAAATGATCGCCTTTCACCAAGTTAAATACCAAGCGCCAAGCGGGAATTCCCGACTCTGCACCCAATATTATCGACATGACAGGGTCGGGTGGACATCGGGCAGTTTGCTTGTCCGGGTGTAGGACTATTTCCGTAATCGCGCGTAGGGAATTAACCGATACCGCAGAGCCTGCGACCACCATTGTGGGCGCACAAAGCCTTTATGGCAGCCATTCCAGTAAGGAACCGGGCAAAAATAACTTCGCACTTTCCGGCTGGCCCTTTTGACCGCCAGCTTCGTTGTTCGCTCGTTTCAGACCCACTGCCGGGGTATGCGTCTCGCTCACGCCTCGCCGGCGGCCAAAATTTCTGCGCCATAAAACACGAATTTATTTTTGCGCGGTTCCTAACGTGCCTCTTGTCAGTTTGGAGTTTATGTTGAGCTGATTGCCCAAGGGCCTGCGCCGATCGCATCGCGATCTTGCCGAGGGGATAAACAGACGTGCCGAAGGCGGCACAGGTTGCAAACTTGGATTTCTAGCCCTTCATTTGGGGGGTTGCGATTGAACTTACTGGTAAAACGGTGCCGTCCACCGGAACCATCAGGCCGGCGGGGCGAAATCGCTTCACCAAGTGTACCAGTCCGGCTTCCTTCCGGTATTCAACCAGCGTAAATCCTCCCAGCGACATGAATTCCTTCCAGTGACGGCAAGCCGCAGATTCTTTGGGGCTCTTATCCCTTCGCTGGCGCGTGGGCAGGCGGAAGAGTCTGCCCCGGGGGCGCTCTGCGGTGTTTACGCCAGTCAACAGGTCGGCAGGTGTTTGGCTAAACAACCAATGTACGCCGCAATCCGGCTCCGCAGTGGCTGCAGTTCCAGAGCTTGGCAGGCGAATCTGGTAATCCACGCTCAAGGGCGTACGAGCTAGTGCTACGGCTGGACTATCCATGGGAATAAACCATTTTGCCAAATAAAAAAAGGCCTTTCGCAAGGCCTCAATCTCATTATCGTGCAAGGGTGTTCGTGCGGAAATATCGCGAATCATCTGGCTGATGGCCGAGAGCGACTTGACGGACTCTGTTGCCGCCAGATCGAAATGGCCCGACAGCGACGGAGCTAAGGAAGATCGATTGGAATTTACCGCTTCGCGCATATTGGTCAAAACGACTTCTGGACTAAACGGCTTGGCTAAATGCCGGCATGCGCCGCAGAACGCCGCCTCCAGGGCGTCGGCCGGCTGACACATGCAGGAAAGCATAATCACGGGAATATTGCTGGTGCTGCGGTTACAGGTCAACTCCCGGCATATCGAGTAGCCATCCACATCCGGCAGCATCATATCCAGTATCACGACATCTGGATGCTGGCTTCGAGCAAGTTTCAAGCCGTCGGTTCCGGTTTCTGCTTTGAGATATTCCCAACCCGCCATTTGCGCCAGTCGACCGAGCATCTCATTAATGTCGCGATCATCGTCAATAATTAAAACCGTCTGTGCCATCGAAGCCATTCCGCCAAAACTACTTGTCCCGCCGATCCAATCACTCCCCGCCTGTCGGGGAAGATATCGCACATGCCGGACGTTGGAATTATAGCTCAAAAACGTCCATTAAGTGCTAATAATAAAAGTATCGACCAGATGACGGGAGTTTGAAAAATATGAGTGCTGCTATAATAATCCTTGGCAAGCCACGCTCGCTGTCGCCCAATGGGGTTAATATTGGCAAATGCGAATGTTTGGTTTGCCGCTGGAGTTGCCAGGATGCCCCCGTTACTGCCCACCGTCGTTCAATTACGCCAAGCGGTTAAAATATTTCTGGATCACGCTTATAAGGACGCTTCGGTTCCGCCCACAGTAACGCAGCGTATAGCGCCGCTTTATGCAGTGTCCGACGATGCACAGGTTCAGCCGCAATGGTTCGAAACCCATTTGCAAAATAACCGTACCTCTTACGTGTTGCGTCTGGGCCATCGTACCTATCCGCACATGAAGCTGGTGCTGGAGGAGTCCCCGGATGGTACCGGGTATTTCTTTCGCGCCGATGCTCACGACCGCCATCTGCACGCTCCGCAAGGCTCGGAGGATGCCAAATCGCTGGAGGAACTGCGGCGCGTTAACCTGCATCTTGTGGAGACTATTGAGTATGCCTGGGCTAAAGAGCGGATACCCACTTTTCGTGAATATCTGCGCCAGGTGGTGGAACGCAGCACCCGAGAATCAGCGCCATGATTGTTCTCTGGAACCGGGCAAAAATAACTTCGCACTTTCCGGCTGGCCCTTTTGGCCTCCAGCTTCGTTGTTCGCTCGTTTCAGACCCACTGCCGGGGTATGCGCCTCACTCACGCCTCGCTGGCGGCCAAAATTT